>NZ_RZSV01000293.1:0-5838 GCF_004023205.1 Mesorhizobium sp. M1A.F.Ca.IN.020.03.2.1
GGAAATAAACCATCCGCGCCGACTTCCACCCGATTTACCGCCGACTTGTTCCGGCCTAGCCTCATGAAGCGATTTTCGCATTCAGGGGGAATTCTCATGCGCAAATTCTTGGCTTCGCTTGCAATGCTCGGGATTGCCTTGGTGCCTGCGGCCGCTAAGTCGATCGGTGGCACCTACACTGTCGCCGGCACCAATTTCGACGGATCGAAATATGGCGGCGAGGCAACCATCACACTGACCAGCGACACAACCTGCACGATCCATTGGGAAACCGGCGGCTCGTCCTCCGACGGCATTTGCATGCGCAATGACGATGCCTTTTCCGCCGGCTACGTCATGGGCAAGGAAATCGGCCTCGTCGTCTACAAAGTGGAGAAGGACGGCTCGTTGCACGGCCTGTGGACCATCGCCGGCCAGAACGGCAACGGCACCGAGACGCTGACGCCGAAATAATCGCTCCAGTAACGCAGCCGATCTTGAGGGCCGCAGGAACCTCCTGTGGCCCATTTCTTTGACGTTGCTGTCTTGCCGCTGGCTGTTAGACGCTTGCGAGAGAACATAACCGGAAGCGCCCTTGCCTCTTTCGCCAAATCTTCGCGGCGCACTGTTCATGGTCGTGGCCATGATCGGCTTCACCTTGAACGACGCGATCACCAAATTCTCCTCCGAATCGATGAACATGGCGCAGGTCATGCTGGTGCGTGGCGCCTTCGCCTCGCTCTTCGTCGGTCTGCTCGCCTGGCGGCGCGGCGCGCTTGCTGATCCGCGCGCCATGCTGCAGCCGATGGTCGCGCTGCGTGTCGCCGGCGAAGCCGGCGCGACCGTGTCGTTCCTGATCGCCCTTGCCCATTTGCCGATCGCCAACGTCTCCGCCGTTCTGCAGGCGCTGCCGCTGGCCGTGACGATGGGCGCCGCACTGTTCTTCGGCGAGGGCGTCGGCTGGCGCCGCTGGCTCGCCATTGCCGTCGGCTTTGCCGGCGTGCTGATCATCGTGCGGCCGGGCTTCGAGGGTTTCAGCGCCTATTCGTTGCTGGCGCTGGCGAGCGTCGGCTGCTGCGCGGTGCGCGATCTCGCCACCAAGCGCATCCCGCAAGCGATCCCGACCATGCTGGTATCGACCGCGACTGCGCTGGCCATGACGATCCTGGGTGCGCTGCTGCTCCCGCCGATGGGCGGCTGGACGCCCATGACCGCCAAGGCGACGGCGCTGCTGGCGCTGGCCGCCGTGCTCGTGCTCATCGGCTATCAGTTCATCATCATGGCGATGCGCTCGGGCGACATCTCCTTCATCGCGCCCTTCCGCTATACGGCGCTGCTGTGGTCGATAGTGCTCGGCCTCGTCATCTTCGGCGATATCCCCGACCTGCCGATGATCGTCGGCGCCGCGATCATCATCGCCTCCGGCCTCTACGCGCTCTACCGCGAGCGTGTCGTCGGCAGGCGCCAGCCTGCCGCCGAAAGCGCTGGACCCGACATGGCGCCGGACGGCATATAGTCCCGATGGACCGAAGCGTTGCAGGCATCATCCTGGCGGGAGGCCAGTCGCGCCGGATGGGCGGCGGCGACAAGACGCTGCTTTCGCTGGGCAAGGTCAGGCTGATCGAGCATGTCGCCGCGCGTCTCACACTGCAGGTCGCCACGCTGGCGCTCAACGCCAACGGCGATCCGGCACGGTTTGCTGGCACCAACCTTCCGGTGCTTGCCGATACGATAGAGGGCCATGCCGGCCCGCTCGCCGGCATCCTCACCGGCCTTGAATGGGCGGCAGCGGACACGGGCTACCGGTCGCTGGTCAGTGCGGCCGGCGACACGCCGTTCTTCCCTGGCGATCTCGTCGAGCGATTGGCCGTTGCCGCTCGGGCACGGCCGGGCGCGATCGCGGTCGCCAGTTCCGACGGCAGGTGGCACCCGACCTTCGCGCTCTGGCCGCTCGGCCTGCGCGATGCCCTGCGCCATTTCCTGGTTGAGGAGGACAATCGCCGGGTCTCGGCCTTCGTGGAGCGGCATGGTTTTGTCGAGGTGGAGTTTCCGATGCTCGAAGCCGGAGGCGAGCGGATCGACCCGTTCTTCAACATCAACACGCCCGACGATCTTGCGGAGGCCGAGCGTCTGTTGCAAAGCCTTGAGCCATGAGACCCGTGTTCGGCATCACCGGCTGGAAGAACTCCGGCAAGACGACCCTGACCGTGAAGCTGGTCGCCGAACTGGTTCGGCGCGGCTGGACGGTCTCGACGGTCAAGCATGCCCATCATGACTTCGACATCGACAAGCCCGGCACAGACAGTTTCCGCCACCGCCAGGCCGGAGCGATGGAGGTCGCGGTCGTCTCCGGCCGGCGCTGGGCATTGATGCACGAACTGCGCAACGAGGACGAGCCGACGCTGGATGACATCCTGGCGCGGCTGGCGCCCTCGGACATCGTGCTGGTCGAAGGCTACAAGCGCGAAGCGCACCAAAAGATCGAAGCGAGACGGCTGGAGGCCAAGGACCGGACGCCGCTTTCGATCAACGACCCGAACATCGTGGCTGTCGCCGCCGACTTTCCGGTCGAAGGCGAAAAGCTGCCGGTCTTCAACCTCGACGATACGAAATCGATAGCCGATTTTGTCGAGCGCGCGATCGGTCTCGTCAGTCCAGGCAAGTAACGCAGCGGCACACGGCGGTTGCCGTTTGCTGTTGTTTTTGCAGTTGCTTTTTTCTTGCAAAGAGTGGGAGTATCCCGCGCAGCGGGCGGTCAAAAAGGCTTCGCCCACAAGAGCCGCACGGGACAGCGGCCATGACAATATGAGAGGATTATCATGCGTATTGCACTGCGTATCGCGCTTGCCGCTTCGGCCGCGCTGCTGACACTTGGCGTTGCCCAGGCTCAGGAAAAGACCCTGAGGATCGGCACCGAAGGCGCGTACCCGCCCTTCAACAACCTGACCTCGGACGGCCAGCTGGTCGGCTTCGACATCGACATAGCCAAGGCCCTCTGCGACGAAATGAAGGTGAAGTGCACCTTCGTCGCGCAGGATTGGGACGGCATCATCCCGGCGCTCCAGGCCGGCAAGTTCGACGCCATCGTCGCTTCCATGTCGATCACGCCAGAGCGCCAGGAAAAGGTCGACTTCACCCACAAATACTACAATACGCCGTCGGCGATCGCCGTGCCGAAGGATTCGCCGCTCAAGGGCGTCACCAAGGAGGACCTCGCCGGCAAGACGATCGGCGTCGCCACCACGACGACCCACTTCAACTATGCCTCGAAGACCTACACCGACAGCACGATCAAGGGCTATCCGAGCAGCCCCGAGGAACAGGCCGACCTCGCCAATGGCCGTCTCGACGCTATCGAGGACGACATCGTCGTGCTGCAGCAGTGGCTGGATTCGCCCGACGGGGCCTGCTGCAAGATCCTCGGCCAGCCCTCGCCGCAGCCGGTCGAGATCTTCGGACCGGGCGCCGGCATTGCCGTGCGCAAGGGCGAGACCGACCTGGTCAACAAGCTGAATTCCGCGATCGATGCTATCCGCAAGAATGGAAAGTACAAGGAAATCAACGACAAGTACTTCAAGTTCGACGTCTACGGCGCCGAATCCTGATCATTTGCGCTCAGGGCGGTGAGGATCACCTCGCCGCCCTGCCTCCATTCCGGGATCGCCACGGAGACACGCCCCGCCAATGCCAGCCCAAAGCATTTGGACACTTCTCAGTTGGGGACCGGATGGCTGGAGTGACGACATTGCGTCTGGTGTGCTGGTCACGGTCGCGCTTGCACTTGCGACATTGCCGATAGGCCTGGCGATCGGGTTCTTCGTCGCCTTCGCCAAGCAACACGAAGAGCCCGCGCTCCGGCTCGCGGCCAACATCTACACCACTGTTTTTCGCGGCCTGCCCGAGCTGGTGACGCTGTTCCTGTTCTTCTTCGGCATGCCGCTGCTGCTGCAATATGTCGTCCGCCTGTTCGAGCCCGGGGCGACAATCGACGTGAACAGCTTCATTGCCGGCATGATCGTGCTGGCGCTGATCTTCTCCTCCTACGCCAGCGAAGTCTTTCTCTCCGCCTTTCGCGCCATTCCCAAGGGCCAGTATGAGGGCGGCTACGCCATTGGCCTTTCGAAATGGCAGACGATGCGCCTGGTGATCCTGCCGCAGCTGCTGCGCATCGCCTTCCCGGGTCTGGAGAATTGCTGGCTCAGCCTGCTCAAGGACACCTCGCTGGTGTCGGTCGTCAATCTAGCGGAAACCCTGCGCAATGCTGGTGTCGCGGCGCGCGTCACCAAGCATTCCTTCCTCTTCTACAGTGTCGCGGCGCTGGTCTTCCTTGTGCTGGCCATCCTGTCCTCGGTCGCCACCGGCTATATCCAGCGCTCGCTCGGGCGCAGGGAGGCTCGATGAGCGTCAGCCAGGCTATTGCGGTTGACAGGCCACCGCCCCGGGCTCGCGGCTGGCCGCGCGTGCGCATCATAGGCTACGCGCTGGTCTGCCTCTGGGGCCTTTTCGGCATCGGCATCGTGGCCTATCTGGTCCACGCCTGGAACGCCGATTTCTTCGCCAGATACGCGCCGGCCTATCTGCAGGGGCTCGCAACCACCCTGTCGCTGGTCTCCGTTTCGATGGTGGCGGGCGCTATTCTCTCGTTGCCGGTTGCCTACGGCCGGATGTCCAAGAACCGCATCCTTTCCGGATTGGCTTATTGCTACGTCTACTTCTTCCGCGGCACCCCGCTGCTCGTGCAGACCTACCTCGTCTATTACGGCATCGGCTCGTTCCGCCCCGAGCTGCAAACCGTCGGACTATGGTGGTTCTTCCGCGAGGCGTTCTACTGCGGCGTCTTTGCCTTTTCGCTCAACACCGCCGCCTATCAGGCAGAGATCCTGCGCGGCGCCATCGAAAGCGTTCCGCGGGGCCAGTGGGAAGGCGCGGCCTCGCTCGGCCTGCACAAGCTGCAGACGCTGCGCAAGGTGATCATGCCGCAGGCGATCATCGTGGCGCTGCGGCCTTACGGCAACGAGCTCATCCTGATGATCAAGGCTTCCGCGATCGTCGCCATCATCACCGTCTACGACCTGATGGGCAACGCGAAGCTCGCCTACGCAAAATCCTTCGACATCCAGGCCTATATCTGGGTGGCGATCGTCTACCTGGTGCTGGTCGAGATCCTGCGTCACGGCGTCGAATGGATCGAACGCCGGATCACCATTCACCTCAAACGATAGAGCGTCGTCAGCGGACGGGCCTGCACCAGTCGATGCGGCTTTGCGCGCCTTGACGAAAATTTCGCATAGCCTAGACCTTCCGCCACTGAAACCTCTGTTTTGTTGGAAGGCAGGCTTATGGCATCGGTTGCATTTCTCGGTCTTGGCGTCATGGGCTATCCGATGGCCGGGCACCTCAGGAACAAGGGCGGCCACGACATCACCGTCTATAACCGCACGACCGCCAAGGCCGAACAATGGGTCGCCCAGCATGGCGGCAGACTGGCGCTGACACCGGCCGAGGCGGCCGAAGGCAAGGATTTCGTCTTCTCCTGCGTCGGCAATGACGACGACCTGCGCTCGGTGACGACAGGCGCGAGCGGCGCCTTCGCCGCCATGAAGACGGGCTCGGTCTTCATCGACAACACGACAGCCTCGGCCGAAGTCGCGCGCGAATTGGCCCAAGCCGCCGACAAGGCCGGCTTTTCCTTCCTCGATGCGCCGGTGTCGGGCGGCCAGGCGGGCGCCGAGAATGGCGTGCTGACCGTCATGGTCGGCGGCGAGCAGGCCGCCTTCGACAAGGCCAGGCCGGTCATCGATGCCTATGCCCGCATGGTCGGGCTGATGGGACCGGCGGGCGCCGGCCAGCTCACTAAGA
>NZ_RZSV01000294.1:0-5779 GCF_004023205.1 Mesorhizobium sp. M1A.F.Ca.IN.020.03.2.1
CGTTAGCACTCGTCCATCGCGAGTGCTAACAAAAACCCCTCAACATCCGCACCAGGGAAAAATCCGAAAATGGCAAAGTCGAAGTTCCGCCCGCTGCATGACCGCGTGGTCGTTCGCCGGGTCGAATCCGAATCCAAGACCGCTGGCGGGATCATCATCCCGGATACGGCAAAGGAAAAGCCGCAGGAAGGCGAGATCATCGCCGTTGGTTCCGGCGCCCGTGACGAAGCCGGCAAGCTCGTCCCACTGGACGTCAAGGCCGGCGATCGCATCCTGTTCGGCAAGTGGTCGGGCACCGAAGTCAAGCTCAATGGCGAAGACCTTCTGATCATGAAGGAATCCGACATCATGGGCATCATCGGCTCATATCAGGCCCTTTCGTCAACTGAATTCCCGGGCTCGATTGAAGCCCCTGCCAGGAGCTAAAAATGGCTGCCAAAGACGTAAAATTCTCCCGTGATGCCCGCGAGCGCATGCTGCGCGGCGTCAACATCCTCGCCGACGCGGTGAAGGTCACGCTCGGCCCCAAGGGCCGCAACGTCGTCATCGACAAGTCGTTCGGCGCCCCGCGCATCACCAAGGACGGCGTCACCGTCGCCAAGGAAATCGAGCTTGAGGACAAGTTCGAGAACATGGGCGCGCAGATGGTCCGCGAAGTTGCTTCGAAGACCAACGACATCGCCGGCGACGGCACCACGACCGCGACCGTTCTGGCGCAGTCGATCGTCCAGGAAGGCCACAAGGCGGTTGCCGCCGGCATGAACCCGATGGACCTGAAGCGCGGCATCGACCTCGCGGTAACCGACGTCGTTGCGACGCTGATCAAGAACGCCAAGAAGATCAAGACCTCCGAAGAGGTTGCCCAGGTCGGCACCATCGCCGGCAACGGCGATGCTTCGGTCGGCAAGATGATCGCCGAAGCAATGCAGAAGGTCGGCAATGAGGGCGTCATCACGGTCGAGGAAGCCAAGACCGCCGAGACCGAACTCGAAGTCGTCGAAGGCATGCAGTTCGACCGCGGCTATCTCTCGCCCTACTTCGTCACCAACGCCGACAAGATGGTTGCGGATCTGGAAGACGCCTACATCCTTCTCCACGAGAAGAAGCTCTCCAACCTCCAGGCCATGCTGCCGATCCTCGAAGCCGTCGTGCAGACCTCGAAGCCGCTGGTCATCATTTCGGAAGACGTCGAAGGCGAGGCCCTGGCCACGCTGGTCGTCAACAAGCTGCGTGGCGGCCTGAAGATCGCCGCAGTCAAGGCGCCGGGCTTCGGTGATCGCCGCAAGGCCATGCTGGAAGACATCGCCATCCTCACCGGTGGCCAGGTCATTTCCGAAGACCTCGGCATCAAGCTCGAGAATGTTGGCCTCAACATGCTCGGCCGCGCCAAGAAGGTGTCTATCTCCAAGGAGAACACCACCATCGTCGATGGTGCCGGCAAGAAGGCCGAGATCCAGGGCCGCGTCGCCCAGATCAAGCAGCAGATCGAGGAGACCACCTCGGACTACGACAAGGAGAAGCTGCAGGAACGTCTCGCCAAGCTGGCGGGCGGCGTTGCCGTCATCCGCGTCGGCGGTGCGACCGAGATCGAAGTCAAGGAAAAGAAGGACCGCGTCGATGACGCCCTCAACGCGACCCGTGCGGCCGTCGAAGAAGGCATCGTTCCCGGCGGCGGCGTCGCACTCCTGCGCGCTTCGCTGAGCATCAAGGCTGTCGGCGCCAACTCCGACCAGACCGCCGGCATCGCCATCGTGCGTCGCGCGCTGCAGGCTCCGGCCCGCCAGATCGCGGCCAACGCCGGTGCGGAAGCATCGATCGTTGCCGGCAAGATCCTTGAGAACAAGGGCGCGACCTTCGGCTACAACGCCCAGACCGGCGAATATGGCGACATGATCGCCATGGGCATCGTCGATCCGGTCAAGGTTGTCCGCACCGCTCTCCAGGACGCGGCCTCGGTGGCCGGCCTGCTGGTCACCACCGAAGCCATGATCGCGGAGGCTCCGAAGAAGGAGTCGGCTGGCGGCGGCGGCATGCCTGGCGGCATGGGTGGCGGCGGCATGGGCGGCATGGGCGGCATGGGCGGTATGGATTTCTAATCCAGCTCTGGCAGCTTTCGCAACGAGGGGCGGCAACAATGCCGCCCTTTTTTTGCGAACCTCGATCCGATAAACGATCGGCGCCAACGCCGGCCATGTTAGCGCAACCTCAAAAGAACTGTCGAGTTGGTTGCGCGGCTTTTGCGTCATCAGAGGCGCAAGGCGGCCGCGTGTGATGATTGCGCGCTTCCATAGGCGGTTTCGGCATGTGCCTCGCCTTCGACATCGGCATTGCGGCCAAGCAGGAAATCGGCGGCTTTCGAGGCATGGCTTGCGGCGCGGAAGATGGCGCGGTTGTCCTCGCGCAAAACCGTCAGCCATGAGCCGATGTAGTCGGCATGGCGCACGGTCGGCTCGATGCCGAGACTGCTGCAGATGAAGGCTGATGCGATTTCGGCGACCAGTTCCTCGCGCGCATAGGTGTTGGACCCGAAGGAGCCGGACAGGTCGCGCGCGAGTCGCGTCGGGTGGCCGGTCCAGTGGCCAAGCTCGTGAAAGCAGGTCCGGTAATAGTCGATCTGGTGGAAGAAAGCCGGCTGCGGCGGCACCTGTATGGTGTCGCTGCCGGGCATGTAGAAGGCGCGCTCGCCGCCGATGCGAAAATCAGCGCCGGTTGCATGAATGAGCGCCTCGGCCTGCGGGACCATCTCGCGCTCAGGCAGAGGCTCGCCGGCGGCATAAAGATGTTCGGGCAGATTATCGCACTGCGCGACATTGAAGACGGTAAAGCGCTTCAGGAAGGGCACCGCCTGCGGTTCGTCGCCATCGGTGTCGGCGCGTTGCTTTTCGTTCTTGGGAACAAAGCGGTCAGCGTGAACGATGGTGGTGCCGTGCTCACCCTTCCTGACATTGCCACCTAGGGAAAGCGCCTGCCGGAAGGTGAGCCAGTTCTGGCTGGGGAAACCGCGATCGATGACCCCGCCCCACAGGATCAGGATATTGATGCCGGAATATCGGCGCTGGGTGGCCGCATTCCGCGGCAGGCCGAGGCCTGTCCTTGCCCTGCCCCACGGCTTGACCCATGGCACGGTGCCGCGCTCCAGTTCGGCAATGATGCGGTCGGTGATTTCCTGATAAAGGCTGGCGCCGGTGCGCCCGCCACTCTCTGCGCCAGCCTGTCGGCTGCCGCAACGTTTGTTGTTTGCACGCATCGTGATGTCCTCCGCTCTTCAATCGCGCCCTCCCCGGAAGCGGGGTGGGCGGCGAAAGCGACCGGAAAGGCCCGACGTCGGAGGCGGACTGCATCCGCAGGACCGGAACGGAGTGGAGGACCCGAAGCGAAAGCGAAGGGTTGCGGGACGCCGCGGCGGGCCTAGAAGGGAGTGCTGCCCGCCCTGCGCCACCGGGGAAGGCCACGATAAAAACGACGCCGGCCGACAGGCCGGCGACCGTCAGCAGCCGAAGGCTGCCCCGCGCCAGGGGGCGAAGCCGCAGGGCCAAGACCGCCTGAGCCTGGCGAAGATAAGCGGGCTCGGTTCACGAGCACCCGGCCAGCGCCTTCAGGCGCGGGCGCTCAGGATTGTTGTTGGCGCCCACGGCAGCTGGATGACCGCAACAAGATGCCGAGGAGCAACAGCAAAGCCAGCTGCCACAAACGGCACGCTCCGGCAACAACAGCGTGGCCGATCTACAGATGCTGCCCCGCACGAGAGCCTGCACGCTTTGAGCGCGCATCGGCGAGCAAGCGTTGCAAGCTGGCCATGTCGACCAGGTGGGCGATCACTATATCGCCGACCACCAACGCGGGCGTACGGTCGATGTGCAGACCTTTCGCGAGTGCGCGGACGCGCGCAAGTTCATCTGCGATGGCCGGATCTTGCATTCCCGCTTGAGCTGCTCCACGTCAAGGCCCACACGCGCTGCGATCTTGAGAGTGATCCTTTCAATGATCCAACTGGGGGAAGTCATAAGGGCGCGGTGGAATTCGTCGAACTTTCCCTGTTTTCTCGAGGCGAGTGCGATTGGGAATCCGGTCCCAGGACCGGGAACCGTCTGATCACAAGCTTCAGATTGGGATCATTCTTGAAGGCTTTTTGGTAGTTGAGATCTGCCAGTCTGCAATGCGGACAGTTGTGGTAGTCATTGAATATGACCAGAACGGCATCGCCTTGCGGGTTGCCGGCGATTGGCGAAGGGGGTCGTTGTCGAATGCGCCGCTCCACTTTTGCCTGTCGATCGACCACGCCTGCCGGTGCAGGTTCGCGCTATATTGGCTCGCCAGCACGGCGAGGAGTAAAAGAAGAGCTGCGACAGTGATGGCAGTCGGCTTAGACATGAGTCTCCAATCCATGGACGGCGTGGCAGCAACGGCCCGCCTTTTGGTGTAAAATGCTTTTGATCGAGCCCCGCACTTGCCACAGGGCGCAGTCGCGAGGGCGCACAGCTATAGATGCCGGTGCGCTCTGGCGGTTTCTGGAAAGATGGCCTTGCGCCATCGGGCCCACCCCACCCAGCTGAGCGTCGTTCGCGCGGGCCGGGCAACCGCGACCGCCATTCACCACGCCGGGCGACTGACCGTCCGCCCGGCAGAGCGCTGAAGGGTCCCCGGACCTTCCGGGTTGCCGGCGATTTGGCGAAGCGGGGTCGTTGACGAGTGCGCCGCTCCACTTTTGACTGTCCATTGGCACGACTGCATGGGCGGGGGCGGCCTTTCCCGCGGCGGGTGCGCGCTATTATGGCTCGCCAGCACGGAAAGCAGCACGGCGAGGAGAAAAAGGAGAACCGCGAGAGTGGTGGCCGTTGTCTTAGACATGAGGCTCCAATCCATGGACGGCGTGGCAGCAACGGCCCGCCTTTTCGGTGTAAAATGGGTCGCTTTTGATCGTGCCCCGCAGTTGCTACAGGCGCACAGGTGCGGGTGCGATCTGGCGGTTTCTCAAATACGGCTTTGCGCCATCGGGCCCACCCCAATAGCTGAGCGTCGTTCGCGCGGGGAACTGCGTTCACCACGCCGGGCGACTTGACCGTCCACCGCCAGAGCGCTGAACGGTCCGCTAGTGAGGCGCTCCCCGAATCGTCGTTTATCCCGCTCGCCCCAGACCGGGCGACAGCCAGCGTTGCCGCTACGCTGCGGAGAAATATCGTCAGCGCGTGGCATTCGGACATAAGCTGATCGACGCCAAGAATAAGACCCACGGAGGTGACCGGTGCGGCCGGAACAAGAAAGAGCGTTGCAGCCATTGTGACGAGGCCTGCACCGGTAATGCGGGTTGTTCCGTTCGAAGGGAACAATGCGACGAACAGCATGAGGATCCGGCAGCCGATCGGCAGATCAGTTTTCGTCGTCTGGGCGATGAAGAGGGCGGCGAGCATCATATTCGTGCCGTCCAGATTGAATGGAATGAGACCCACGACCGAATGCGTGGCGCCGGCCTTTTCCATCTTCTCCATGAGCGAGGGCAGCGCGGCCTCCGAGGAGGACGTTGCGAGCAGCAGCTCGTCCTTGATGTATCGGACGAGAGAGAAGATCGAGCGGCCGTTGTAGCGGCAGACCGCGCCGAACAGGACCGAGAAGAACAAGACTTGCAGGATGTCGCCTTCCGCGAAGGCACTGGCAATGGTTGATGGGATGATGTTCATCAGGAAGCTGGTCACGGACTGCTCGTGAGCCGTGGCCACATAGCCCTTAACGGCTTGGACATCGAGCGAGGCCGGATCGATGTTGAGGCCGGCGCCAGGCTGAA
>NZ_RZSV01000295.1:0-5748 GCF_004023205.1 Mesorhizobium sp. M1A.F.Ca.IN.020.03.2.1
GCTGATGGACAGCGCAGTCGCCGTCTACGGCCTGCAGACCATGGCCGCGCATCTCAGGCTTCTGCCCGAACGCGATGCCCATGGCGGCCTCTACGAGGCTCTTGCGGTGATGATCTCCCATCTGGGCGATGCCGATGCCGCGGGCGAGTTGGTGGCGCGCTTCGAATTGCTGATCCTGGATGAACTCGGCTTCGGCCTCGACCTCAGCCAGTGCGCGGCGACCGGATCACGGCAGGATCTCGCCTATGTCTCGCCGAAATCCGGACGCGCCGTCTCGCGCGCCGCGGGCGCGGCTTGGCACGACAAGATGCTGGCGCTGCCGGCCTTCCTGCAGCGCGGCACCGGCGTGCGCGCCGATGCCGCGGCGCTCGAGGACGCCTTCCGGCTGACCGGCTTCTTCTTCACCCGCCACGTTTATGAGCCGCGCGGCATCGAGCCGCCCGACGCCCGCGCTGGATTCCTCGCGGCGCTGCGCCGGCATCAGGTGGCGGTGAAGGTGATTGCCGCGAATGAGGCGAGGATCTAATCGGCTCGCCGTCGCTCCAGAAAATCGTCGAGGATGGGACGCTGGCCTTTCAGGATCTTGAGACCGGCGTCTGGGAGCGAGAACCAGCCGGCTTTGTCCACTTCGGGAAATTCCTTCATGGCTCCCGACCTTGGCGGCCATTCCATGGTGAACATGTTGCTCCTGACGGCATCCACATCGATGTCCGCTTCGACGCTCCCGGCGATCACGATTTTACCGCCCGGCTGCTTGTAGCTGCCGACTGGCTGGAAATCGCCGTCGATCGCGACGCCTAGCTCCTCCTCGGCCTCACGCCGAGCGGCCACGAGATCGTCCTCGCCATCGTCGATCAGCCCCTTCGGGATCGACCAGGCCCCTTCATCTTTCCTTGCCCAGAACGGTCCGCCGGGATGGACCAGCAGGAACTCGAACACACCGGCGGTTTGCTTGAAGATCAGCAGGCCCGCGCTTCGTTGCGGCATCGGTCATCCTCTTGTTAATTCCCGCTAGCGTTCGAGGATAGCACGAGTGGTCCGCGGCGAGCGGCCGGCAATTTGCGGCCCGAGCCTCAGCCGCTTCGACGTATCGCCGTTGGATAAAGCCTGCGGTCGCTGGCAATCGGCGCCGAAACATGCTCGATCTTGCAGGCCGGCAGGGCGCTGATTGGGTAGCCGTCTCATCGCCGCATTTGTCGGCCACGACTGGCACGGTTTTGAGGGGAAACCGCCATGTTTTTCGGCCTGATCGCCATTGCCGCCGTCATCGCTCTATTCGTCATCATTTCACGCCAGCAAACGCGCCTCGGACTGATCGAGCGCGAGCTTGGCGCGCTGCGCAGCTTGGTGCTTTCGGGCATCCCGCAGCCCGCGCCCCGGCCTGGCGAGGTCGCGGAAGCTGCTGCAGGCGAAGGTCCCGCCGTGATTGCCGCAGCGGTCACGTCGCCGGCAGGTGAAGCAGCCCCGCAGGCCACAGCCGCCGCGACGCCCGACGAGCCAAAAGCCGAAGCGCCAGCCCAAGCGGGCGAGGGGACTCCGTCCGAACCCGCCGGAGAGGGACAATTGACGCAACCTGCCGCGCCGGCCGAAGCGGCAGTACCTGCAAGGGCCGCCCGCGATGTCGAGACGGCCCTCGGCACGCGTTGGGCGGTCTGGGTCGGCGGCATCGCGCTGGCGCTGGGTGGCCTGTTCCTGATCCGCTACACGATCGAGGCCGGCATTTTCGGCCCCGGCGTGCGACTGACCATGGCCGGCGTTCTCGGTCTTGTGCTGCTTGCCGGCGCCGAGTTCATCCGCCGCACCGGCTTCCGGGTGCCGGTGCAGGGAGCTGCCGGCGCCTACATCCCGGCGATTCTGACGGGCGCCGGCGCCTTCATCCTGTTCGGCACCGTCTATGCAGCCTATGGCATCTACGGCTTTATCGGCCCCGCGCTCGCCTTCACGCTGCTCGGCGCGATCGGCGTCGCCACCATTGCCGTCTCGCTGGTCCACGGCCTGGCGCTGGCCGGCATCGGCCTCGTCGGTGCCATGGTGACGCCGGCCCTCGTCGCCTCGGAGGCGCCGAACCCGTGGGCGCTGTTCGTCTACCTGGCGATCGTGCTTGCCGCCACGGCGGCTATCGCCCGCATCCGCGATTGGAAGGCGCTTGTCGCGGCAGCCTTCGCCGGCACCGGCATCTGGACCATCGTCTACATGACCAATGCACCGGAGGTGAATCTCTCGACGGTGCTGTTCATCAGCCTGGCCTCGCTTGCCGTGCTCGGCTTCGTCTGGCTAGCCGATTTCTTGACTGCTGGCCGCGACGACGCGGAGCCCTGCTTCGACTGGCCATCAATCGCGCCCGGCTTCTTCGTTGCGCTGACCGCGCTCGGGCTGTCGGTCGATCCGGTGTTTGCCAAGGCGGGTTATGCCTCGCACGGCGCGGTGCTGCTCGCCGCGCTGCTGGCAGTGGCGCTCTACCGGCCGCGCGCCTTGCCGCTCCTCTTCGCCGCCGGCCTGGCGACCGCGCTGATCTATCTCGGCATCATCCCGCCCGCCACCATCGGCGCCGATGCGCTGGATGTCGGCCTGGGCGCCGAGCCGCTGGCCGCATCCGACACGCTGACCTTCCGCCTCGGCATCGCGCTTGCCCTGGTCTTCGTCGCAGCCGGGTTCTGGGCCGCGCGCCGCTTTGCGGCTGCTGCGCCCATCCGCGCCGCGTCCTGGGCGGCCTGGGGTGTCATTGTGCCGCTGGTCGTGCTCACCGCGCTCTGGCTCACCTTCGGCGGCATCGACCGCGATTTTGGCTACGCGCTGCCGGCCCTGCTTCTGGTGCTCGTCTTTGCCGCCGGCGGCGAGTGGATCGCGCGCGCCGAGGAACCGCCGCTCCGCGGCGGCCCCGCCGTCTCCTTCGCGCTCGGCGGCGGCGGCGTCGCAGGCTTGTTGATGCTGCACATGGCCTTCGGCTCCGGCTGGACGACGGTGCTGCTCGGCGCCGCCGCCGTCGTGCCGGCGCTCGCGACGCGCTGGCGCAGCTTCCCGGTGCTGGGCTGGATCGCGGTCGGCGCGGCGGTCGCCGTGCTCGGCCGCGTCGCCTTCGATCCAACCATCGTGGGCGCGGCGGCACTGTCGAGGACGCCGGTCTTCAATTGGCTCTTGCCGGGCTATGGCGTTCCGGCGCTCGCCTTCGGCTTCGCCGCCTGGCAACTCGCGCGCACCACCAACGGACGGCCGCGTCTTGCCATGGAAGCGGCCTCGGCGCTGTTCGGCCTGCTCACGATTGCGATGCTGGTGCGCCATGCCATGCATGGCGGCGTCATCGACACCGGCCCCGTCACCCTTGCCGAGCAGGCGATCTACACGCTGATCGCGCTCGGCGCCGGCGCCATACTGGTCGCCATCGACCTGCGCTCGCCGAGCCCGGTGCTGCGCTATGGCTCGATGGCCGCCGGCGTGCTCTCGGTCGCCTTCATCGTCATTCGGCATTTCGTGGTGCTGAACCCGCTGCTGACGGATGAATCGACCGGCGCCGTCCCGTTCTTCAACCTGTTGTTGCTCGCCTATCTGCTGCCGGCGGTCGCAGCAGGAGCATTGGCGCTTTATGTCCGCGAGAGGCGCCCGAGATGGTATGCCGCGATGCTGGCGCTGGTCGCTTCGCTGCTCGCCTTCGCCTACGCCACGCTGTCGGTCCGGCGCCTGTTCAAGGGCGAGTTTATCGGCCTGTGGAGCGGCCTCGGCCAGCTTGAGACCTATACCTATTCGGCGCTCTGGCTGGTCATCGGCGTGGCGCTGCTGACCGCCGGCGTCTGGCTGAGGTCGCAGGTGCTGCGCATTGCCTCGGCCGTGCTCATAGCGGTCGCCGTGCTGAAGGTCTTCCTCTTCGACATGTCGGAGCTGGAAGGCGTGCTGCGCGCACTCTCCTTCATCGGTCTGGGCGCCGTGCTGATCGGCATCGGACTTTTCTATCAGCGTCTGCTGACAAGGGCGGCGAGGTTAGGAGCCGAATAAAGGTCAGGCCAGATCGGTCTGCGAGAAGTCGTTGCCTTTGTAGAGCAGAGGTACGCGATAGGCTTTGGCGCATGCGTAGCTGAAGCAGTCGCCGAAATTCAGTTTGGCTGGGTGGCCCACATATCGACCATAATCTTGCGCGGCCCTTACAGCGAGTTCTCGGATCCGCGTGTCCAGCGGGACCTCAACGGCCTTGAGTTCGGCCAGGAAACCCAAGACGATGATTTGACATCGTTCGATCAGGACGGGTGGCGTCGGAAGCTGGTCGCCGTTTTCCGCTACGGATTTCCTGCGAGCTATCCCAACAATCGCCTCGAATGCGGAACTCGGCGAGAAATAAAGCTTCTCGGCGGCTTCCATTTTCCTAAGAAGGCGGTTCGCATCCGGCTCTTCCGATATGATAGCGATGATAGCGGAAGCATCGAGAAACATCAGAGGTCATCCCATCCTTCGTCCATGAATTTCTTCATGTCGAAGTCCAGGTCGTCCGGACCGAGCGCCCTCGCTGCGTCCTGATACTTTCTAATGCGCTCGCTTAGTGGGAGGACGGCATGTGCCCGTTCGAGCTCACGCTTGAGCGCGATCCGCACGGCTTCAGTCTTCGTGGGCGCCTTGATCGCGGACTGCAGCTGACGAGCCAGCGCGTCAACCTCGTCATCGCGGATATACAAAGACATTGTCGAATTCCTCCGGCGTATATTCTAAGATGAATATGCAAGATATTCAATGACGAATATACAATGGCCAGAACCGGTATTCAACCTTGGTTCCGGTTCCGCTCGCGCCGGGAATAAACCGGCATCCGCCGGCGTTATCCAGGTGCTTGGGTACCGGAGCGGGTGGTCCGCTTCGTGCTGGCTGCTTGCGCCGCGCCGGGAAGGCGCGTTCAATCGAATGGAAGACGACCACGAAACAAGCGGTCATGGACGACAAGAAGGCAGCGATCCTGAGCGAGATACCGCGTCTGCGCCGCTACGCGCGCTCGTTGCTGCGCGACCGCGATTCCGCCGACGATCTCGTCCAGGACTGCCTCGAGCGGGCGCTTGTGCGGCTCGACAACTGGCAAACTGGAGAAAGCCCCAGGAGGTGGCTGTTTACGATCATGCATCATCTGTTCATCGACCAGATGCGCAAGGTTAACCGGCGAGGCGAGGCGGCAATGTTGCCTCTGGAAGCCGGCGAAGCCCAGGCCGCGCCCGCCGATCAGGTCGAAAGCATAGCCTCGCGCGAGATCATGGATGCCCTGCAGGCGATCGGCCCCGATCGCCGTGCGGCATTGGTCATGGTCGCTATCGAAGGCTTTTCCTATGCCGAGGCCGCCAACATCCTGGGCGTGCCGGCCGGCACGCTGATGTCGCGCATCGCGCGCGGCCGCGAGGAACTGCGCGGCCTGCTGGACGACTCCTCGCGCCGCCGCTCGATAAGGATCGTCGAGCGATGACCCGGCGCGATTTCACCGAACGCGATATCCACATGGCCCTCGATGGCGAGCTGCCGGGCGAGGAGCGCATGGCCTATGACGCCTGGCTCGAAGCCAATCCCGAAATGAAGGCGAAGAGCGCCCGTTACATAGCCGACCGTGCGGCGCTCCGCGCCGCCCTGGCCGGCGTGATGGACGAACCGGTGCCGGCAAGGCTACGGCACGCGGTGCTTGGCGAAGCGCCGGCGCGGACGCCTGCCTGGCGCTCGCGCTGGTGGCTTTCGGCGGCGGCGGCAGCCGTGCTGATGGTCGGCGGGTTCGGTGGCTATCTCGCCGGCATC
>NZ_RZSV01000296.1:0-5740 GCF_004023205.1 Mesorhizobium sp. M1A.F.Ca.IN.020.03.2.1
ATCTCGCCCGCCCTGCACCTCGGATAGCGATCATTCACCGTTTGTTCATTATGATAGCGCACGATCATAACTGGACATGCTGGTAGCTCGTACATGCCTGAAGGCCCTGCGCGCCGACCCAGCGCCGGGGCCTTTTTACTTCCGCAAAATCGATTCCAGCAACGTGGGCACTTCGCAGGATGTCGCAATCCCGCGCTTGCGATGATACGCCGTACAGCGAATTGCGCGAGTCAAACGAATTTGGGTTCCTCAAATATAGAATCGTCGATACCGATCCTGATGGATCGAGCCTCGACGACGAAGTCAACCATCTTCAAACGGAATTATTCAACATTGCCGAGAGCTCCCGGTGTGCCGTCGAAGCCGACATTCGGGAGGTCAGCGGTCACCAACGATCATGGTGATCGCCAGCATCTTTCGTATTCACATGACCGTCGGCCTGGTACTTTCCCGAGGCCATGACATGAGTGGGTCTTCCAAGCACCGATTTGGCCCGGTAGGATTTGCAGGGGGCGCGGACAAGCGGATGAACAAACGGAATGATGCTGGAAAACTGCGCGCCTGCTGGGATTTAGCCGACCGTCGATAGGAACATAGCCCTGGTCGACGGCTTTCTGAAGGGCAAGAGTTTCGCCGACCTGGCTCAGGAACATGGCTTGTCGACAACGAGGGTGCGCCAAATCATCGAGAAGGCCGATCGGCTCGTGGGCGGCGGCATTCAGACCAAGACTGAAACGTCCAACGCCTCGCCTCGATCCGATTTCATGGTCGACTATCCCTATGTGTGCAAATTGGCCGAGAAGCACCGGCTGGGTAGCGTCACGCCGCATCATTCTTTGCGGAGCTGGAGCGCGCGGGATCGCCGGAGCGGCTGGTGAAAGCGGTTGCCGGGGCGCACGCCAACAACAACACGTGAGCTGGCGCCTCGTGTGGCAAAAGGAGAGGGCGAGAGCCCATGGCCTGCAATGAAGCGATCAAGCATTGCGATCGTGGAACCAAGCTGCCCAGTCGACCATCCGGACCGCGGCCTTCAATGCCAGCTCGCCTTGGAATCGGCCTTCCAGGAATTGGCTGAGCGCGCAGCGGAATCCGGCTGGACCGAGGAGATAGCCACGCGCTCCTCGAACTCGCCGGCGCGCGCCTCAGGAGCGACTCCGCCAATGACGAGACTGAGAGGACGATTAATCGTGCCAGGGCAACGAGAGAGCGGCAGGTTCAAGAAGCCTCGCCTGACCCGATAGGAACGTCGCTGCGCCAATAAAATTGGCGGTGAAGGCTGACCGCGGCCGAGTCGGGCAAGCGAGCGAAGTGCTGAAATAAGGGCGTGAGAATCCAAGACATCGTTTGTAGAGAGCATCGAGCTTCGCGAAATTGTGGTACAGGATCGACCGCAGGTGTTCTCGGAGCGCTCGCAGAACCCGGGATTCTTCCGCGGCACCCGCCAAGGCGAAGAAGGGTCAGAGTTGCACGATAACGCTTAAAAGCGAGCCTTCCTCCGAAAGTCTGCGCGCGCAGTTCCACGGTCCGATGCGCTTTCATAGCTATTCCAATCGCCGCGCCCATTCTCTCCCGGATCAGGTCCAGCGGGTCTGCAGTGCATGCGCCCCCAAAGTGGACGCCATTGGGCCGGGTGAACCGGGCTCGATTGCGCGCCGAAGGCCCGTTCCAGGCCCGGAAATCCGGGTCCGTCAGGGCGAGCGCGTGCGGGTCGAGGTAGAGAACGGCCTTGCCGAGAAAACGACCGTGCACTGGCATCGCGTGCGTGTGCCACATGCCATGGATGGCGTGCCTCACCTCACGCAGAAGCCGATTGGAGCGGGCGAGCGCTTCGTCTACGAGTTCGACGCCGTCGACGTCGGCATCTGCTGGTATCACCCGCACCAGCGGAGCTTCGAACAGGTCGGGCGCGGACTTTATGGTCCGCTGATCATCGAGGAACCGAAGGCGGTGCGGGCCGATCGCGAGGTGACCTGGATGCTCGGTGACTGAGGGCTGACGAAATCTGGCGCAATCAGCGAGGATTTCGGCAACCGGCACGACATTCACCACAATGGCCGCGTCGGCAACACGGTTACCATCAATGGCCGCGTGCCGGATACCTTTGCGGTCAGAAAGGGCGAGCGCATCCGGCTGCGGCTGATCAACGCCGCCAATGCACGCATCTTCAGTCCCGACTTCACGGGTTTTCAGGCCGGCCGTCATCGCGCTCGACGGCCAGCCGGTGACGCCACACGCGCCGGAGGCGGGTGGTGCTGGGTCCCGCAATGCGCACCGATCTGATCCTCGACATGACGGGCAAGCCGGGCAGCCGGCTTTCGATCTTCGACCAGTTCTACGAGGGGCTGGAATATGAGCTCGTCGATCTTGTTTATTCCGACACTCCGCTTAGGGCACGTGTGCCTGATTGGCCGCTGACCCTGCCGACCATTCCGCTGCCGGAGCCGGACCTCGATACAGCGTCCCGCAACGAAGTCGTCTTCACCGGCGGCATGATGGGCGAGATGGTGGCGCAGGACATGGGTGAAAGCATGGGTCCGGGCGCATGATGCAGGACGATGAATTCCGGCACCGCCTGGTTCATCAACGGCGTCGCCGCCGACGAGGCCAATCACGACATGAAGCCGGGGCTGACGCTCTTGCGGAATAAGAGCCACGTCATCGCCACGACCAACGCAACCGCGTGGCATGATCCGATCCATCTGCACGGCCATTCCTTCCGGGTGATTTCCCGCAACGGCCAGCCCACCCCACGTCGCGAATGGCAGGACACGGCGCTGGTTTCGCCGCGCGAGAAGGTCGAGATCGCCTTCGTCGCCGACAATCCCGGCAATTGGATGTTCCACTGCCACGTTCTCGAACACCAGGCGGCCGGTCGCCTGACCAGTCCACAAGCCGAAGGAGAAGCAAAAATGTCCAATACCCTGATAGCTCTTGTCCTCGCCTCGATCCTGTCAGGCGCCGCTCCGGCGTTCGCCGGCGAAAGGACGTCACGCTCTACAAGAACCCGCAATGCGGCTGCTGCGAAGGTTATGCCGGCTATTTGCAGGAAACGGCTTCGCTGTCACCGTCAAGGCCGACGCACGACCTTTTCGCCATGAGCCGCGAAGAGGGCATTCCGCCGGAAGCCGATGGCTGCCTTCTCTCGTTCATCGACGGCTATGTGGTGAGCGGCCATGTGCCGGTCGGCACGGTCAACAAGCTCTTGACCGAGCGGCCCGACATCAAAGGGCATGACGCTGCCCGGCATGCCGATGGGCTCCCCCGGCATGAGTGGCACGAAGGAAGCGCCCTTCGAGATTCTCGAAATCCGGAAGTCTGACGGGACCGGCGGCGTCTACGCCACGGAATAGGAGGCTTCGATGATGGAATGCATGAGCGGCATGATGATGTTCGGCATGGGCCTGGTGTGGCTGCTTGTCGTCGTCGTGCTCGTCCTCGGGACGGCCGCGCTGATCAAGTACCTGTTCTCCAGCGGCGGCAAAGGAGAAGGGCGTCGGTCCTCTTATCGATGCGTGGCCGCGGCAGGCCTCGGATTGGTCTGGACATTGCCTTGGCTCGCCAACCGGATGGCCGGTGGCGGCGCCCCGGCCGCGGCGATAGCGCTAGGCAAGACGGTTTTAGCCAGGCGAAGGTCAGCGCGATTGGAAAGCCCGCTGCCTTCGGGACGCATGCCGGCGCCGGGACCGGCCGCGGTCGTCGGCGGCGGCTACCAGAGCGACATGCCGGGCTTCGGGAATGTCCTCACCGACGAGGAGATCCGGGCCGTTCTGGCCTTCATCAAAAGCACATGGCCCGAGCGGGAACGCGCCTATCAGGCAGATGAGCCGCCGGGAGCGGGAGCAGACACAGTGAGACCAATCCTAGCCGCGGAGCCCTCGAACGCCCCCAACCGGAATGCATTGTCCATGAAAGCGAAACCGTCGCTTGCGATTCAATTTCTGGCGCTGATCCTCGCGACCTCCGCGCTGGCCCACCATCCGGGCGCCGATCTCGACAAGATGAGGGACAGCGCGGAGAGGTTCTTCCAGGCGATCGACGAGCAGGCCGCGCCGCCTTTCGAACTGGCCGACGCGGACGGAAGGGCCGTCCGCCTTTCCGATTTCTCCGACAAGATCGTGGTGCTCTACTTCATGACGAGGTAACCTTGGAAGAAGAAGGCGACGGCCACTGGCGGCAGGATGGCAAGCACGCTGGCCGCAAAAAGCGGCCCATACTCATAGAAGCGGGCCGGTTCTGTCGCAAATCGTGCTTTTGGCCACAACTGGACGCTTTCGCGCGCTTATGGACCAGCTCACATGTCCAACAACGCAAGCAGATGACAGGGCTCGACGTGCCCCGGGGTGGCGCCCTACTTCCACGCTCGCACTGTCACACTCCCGCCGAAAGGCGGGTTTAGTGAGTTATGGCAGTGACTGTGCCACCAGTCCAAACGTCGAGTTTCGCGGCAACTTCGACGCTTTCCTTAGCTGACTTGCCCAAAACCAGCGCGGCCAAAGCATACTGCTTGCCGCTCCCGATGGCATAATATTCACCTTTCACGGGATCACTTGGCAGCCAATTGCCGTCCAACAATACGGCTTCCCCATTTTTGCGCACTATCAGCGCCTCAAATTCAAAATTGTCGTCGTTGCGCGGCACAGGAATATCAGAAACATCCATGCCCTTCTCAACCCAGTCTCGAACGGCCTTTGGAATACCCAAGGACGAAGAGGAAACGCCGATGAGTGTGCCGTCGCATAAGCGAAACACCTTCGTTTTCTCACCGACGGATACTGAGTCAAAACCCAAGGCTCGGCCGTCGCCAGCCATGGTTCCGTTCCTGTAAGCTATTGTTGTCATTGGCACCCTTCTATCGCTACATCAAACTTCAGGACCTTGCGCATGTCCCCTGTGTCAAGGTCACTGACCCACGGCCTATTTGCCTGATACACGATACAGGCTGCGCTCCTTGAGTTCGCGCACGGGTGGCCGTCATCTTGCCGCCTTCGCGCAATGCCTTGAACAGGCCGAGTCTGTCCCCCAGCGGGAATGACAACCACCTCCATGTCGTTGAAAAGCAGGAAATCCGTCACTTTGCCTCGTCGGTAACGGGCGGAGCCGGAGCGGTCGTCACCGGGCAAGCGCGGTCGCAGTAGGTATCCTGGGCAGCCCGTCAGACATGGATGGCTCCGGTTGTGGTGACGGGGAGGGCGATAAGCAAGTTCGGGCCAAGTGATTGTTCCGCGGCTGTATGTTTTGGTGAGGTGATCATGCGACTTCTTGTTGGTCGGTCACGTGTTTGCGGATAACCAGCATGCGCTGTGCCAAATGAGAAAACCATTTAAAGTCAATCCAGCAGATCTGACTGTATTCCGACATTGTCGGAAATTGGACATCGCCGAACGCGAGCGCTCGGGGCTTGTGATGATACTTGGGCGTGCTGCTTCGGAGGAGGGATGCGCCTCGTACCGGCCGCGAAGCCTTCCTGCATTTAAGGCGCCAGATCAATTGAACGCGCATACCAGTCAGCCGTCCCGTCGTTTAGTCCAAATGGCGATCCAACTCAGCGCGCTCACGCCATCCACCTTTCTGCGCGACCCAAGCTAAACACGCTCGGCGATGATTAGGATACCTACTACATCTGGACCCGCCCGGACCCGCCCGGCCTTGCTCGCCTGCGAGACTTGAGGCGTTCGTCGATCGGATAGAGGTTTCGATTCAGGAGACGTGCTTCGTGATGCGGCCATGATAGGCCGGTCCC
>NZ_RZSV01000297.1:0-5682 GCF_004023205.1 Mesorhizobium sp. M1A.F.Ca.IN.020.03.2.1
TGTTTGACGCGCTCATCCGCGTAGGACAGCGACGCCATGGCAAAGGGCGAGTTCGGCGGCAGCCTGAACTGCGGCCGCTCCGGCACGATCGGCCCGAAATCCGGCAGCACGACTTCGCTGGCGCCCTGCGCCTGCCCTGACATCGCCGGTTGCGCGGCAGGCTGCTCCGACAGACCCGACTGCGTGGCAAAAGCCTGCCCGGAACTGGTCAGCTGGCCGGGGAACGGCACGGCCGCTGGAGGTGCATCGCTCATCGACAGGCTGGGCGACGGGCCGTTCATGGCCACCATCACGCCCGTCGGCAGGCCGTCGGACGGATCGGGCCGCCTGCTGCCGGGACGGTAGGAAGCCATCAGATACTGGTCGTCATTGCCGTCGAGAGGCGCCCGGCCGACATATTCGACCTTCACCCTTGCCGTGCCGACCTTGCCATAGTCGAGCATTTGCGCGGCACGTTCCGAGACGTCGATGATGCGGCCCTCATGATATGGGCCGCGGTCGTTGACGCGGACGATAATCGAACTGCCGGTCTCGAGATTGGTGACGCGTGCATAGCTCGGCAGCGGCATTGTCGGGTGCGCCGCCGTCAGTTGCATCGTGTCATAGACTTCGCCATTGGCGGTCAGCCGGCCGTGGAAGGCATCGCCATACCAGGAAGCCAGGCCAACCTTGGCGTACTTCTTATCTTCCTTGGGATAGTACCACCTGCCGCGCACCTGGTACGGCTTGCCGAGCTGGTCGCGGCCGCCGCCGCGCCGCATGAAGGCAACGCGCGGGCTCGCCTTCACGCCATATTCGGACTCGGCGAAATATTCCTTGGAGCGCGGCCGCTTGTCGACCATGCCTTTCGGTTGCGGCGTCGACGTACAGCCGGCAAGCAGCACCGCCGAGAGGGCGCACAGCACGAAGGCAGGAGCGCGACGAAGACGCGGGCGCGCCGAGGTCTGCATGTTTTCGATTGTCCCCTACAGTCTCGCCGCCATCAATCGGAGCCAAGCGCCCCCGAATGCAGCAACACCTTGATCCCCAATATCTTTGTGCACAGGAAATGTTTATTACGATGTTAATCGATTATGGCCGGAACCGGGCGAGATTATGGCGGGGAAAAAACTCCGGCGAGGATGAGCCTTGCGTGGATGAGCGCCGGATGGAGGGGCAGCTTTTTGGAGGGGGACTTCCATTTCCAACCGGCGCTCACAGCGCTGGAATTGCCCGCGCCAACCAGGAGTTTAGCATGGGCGTCCGCAAGGCCTGCCTAGATCGAACGGATGAACTCGGCTCATCCATATGAGCAGTGGTTTCACGGATCAGTTTGGGAGACGCTATCGCGCCTTAGCCGGAGGCGTTGCCTTCGGACTGGACAAGAAGACGCCCACCACGTTTTCCGTAGCGGGCGCTAGTTCGGGAGGAAGTGAGAGACGCTCGCGGTCTGGGTCGTCCCCTTGCCCCGCTAAGGACGGTACGCCTCGTTTGGCTGGATAATAAGCGCGCTAAGGTTGAGCCGCCGCATATTCTGGTTGCGTGACATTTTCGCCACAGACATAAAAGCGCCCGGCCAACCAGGCAGCCGGGCAATGCATCGTCTGTCCCGACCGCAGGAAGGCACGTCGCGGTGGTTGACGCAGCCCTGACCGCCGCACTACAGCAATGAAGCGCTAACCGGTCGCAAATGCCTCGGCGTCAAGTTTGCGCCGACCATTGAAAATTGACCGATAGCGACGATCGTAAGTGGTTGAAAGACCATGCTGGAGGGATGGCCGAGCGGTTTAAGGCACCGGTCTTGAAAACCGGCGTGGGCGCAAGCTCACCGTGGGTTCGAATCCCACTCCCTCCGCCACAATTCCCAACCCGATCGGCATATCATCTCCTGCATGGCCACCGTTTCGCTGCAGACGGCCATCTGCCCCAATCCTGCTTTGCGTTATTGGTCCGGCGAGCTTTGGTTGCGTGCCGTACCCACTCGATTGTCCTGCCAGATTCAGCTGACGGAACGAGATGGCTGTTTTCGCGTTGTGCGCCATGTCTCTCGAAGACCACATCAGCATGGCGCAGCGTCATGTTCGACATGGCGAGCGGCACATTGCGCGTCAGCACGAGCGGATTGCCCGCTTGAGAACCAACAGGCTGCCGACAGTGGATGCGTTGAGGTTCCTGAGCCTGTTGGAAGAGGTTCACGCTTTGCAGCGGGAGCACCTGTCCCGACTGCTGTCGAAATCGGCCGGATCCAAAGTAGTCTCGGAGCTTTCGGCGAAGACGCAGGTGGCAGAGGGCGGGAGAGACGCGATTTCCATTCCGGACCCCATCGTCCGGCTCGCGCTGGAGCTCGAACAAGAGCTTAACAGCGTCAAATTGAAGTGGCTGACCGCCAAGCCTCCGAGGGGCAAGCTTCACTAGCTGGCTCCGGCAGGTTGGCGGCTCTGCCGCGTCCTTTCGTGCGCTGAGGCCCCTTTAAGCTACTACGCCATCAACTTCTTGATATGTACCGGCCACATCAGCACAAGCGTATGTTTATCGGCAGCCGGTGCTGTGTCTCGCCCCCGAGCCCACCGGTCAGGCCCGGCGTTTGCTGGCCTACCCCGCCAGCCTGCCGGGCCGCCCGGCGTCAGGCAATGGCGTCAAGGTTTCTTGTCCAGTGGAGAACACCGATCTCAGGAGCGCACCAGACTCATGACCTCACGGTCGGCGGCTTGCGCCCCTCAGCCGCACGTTGCCGGGCGGGCAGCGGACACACCGCTGGAGGACAGCCGACACAAAGCGGCGGCACGCCGGCAAAATTCTATTAGCTTTAACTAATTGTAGACCCGCGCTGTCCTATTCTGGGACAGCGCGGGTAGCGCCCACTCCCGCGCCGGCGGCTCCGGCAGGCCCAGCACCCCCCGCCCTCTGTCGGGGCCGCCACCTGACTTTGCTTTATACCAGCGATGGTTGAATCAACCGTTACCACACGTGCCTACCAACGAGCTTTCGTGATCGTTAAATTTTGATGGATCGGAGGATTCCCATCTCACCAGAACTGATCTAGTCTTGCAGGTCGAAGAAATCGCGGGTGGCAACCTATGGAAGCGATGTTCGACGACCTTGCGGCTGCTGTCAGGCAGCCCCGAACAGATATTTATACGGCTGTGCGCGCGTTCGCCCTGGACTTCGCCAGCAAGCTCTTTTTAGGGGTCGCCGTGGGGGTTGGCATCGGTATCGGACTAGCTATCGCTCGCTAAGTCACCAGGAAAGTGCCGGCGGCTGCGCAAAGTCCGCGTAGGTCGCCCTGCTATCCGCTTGCTGTAGCATACCGCGATCGGTGTAGGGTTACCCACTATATTAGCAATAGCCTCCAATCTGACACGAACTTACCATTGGACGTTTTCGGGCGCCGTGGGGAGTTCCAATGCGCATTATTCTTGCTCTGGCCGCACTCACGGCCTGTTTCTCCGTATGGGATCATCTTGCAAACCACGGAACCTATAGCGCTACCCTGCAGCGAAACATTTTTGGTAAAGTGCTTTCCGGCTAACGGCCTTCCCACCGGGGCCGGTTTCCATCGTCAGGCAGGTCGACACAGTTTTTATGTTCGCTTGCTCAGTTAAATGCTCTGCGCCCTTTTGCGTTAATCCAAGCAGCAGTCGGCCCGACAATTCCGCCGGAAGGTCGAAAAATACATCATAGACCATCCATTGGTCACACGGATCCGATAAGCAGGTAAACCTCATCACTGACGGTTCTTCGTTTTAGTATTCCAACGCAAATCTGTTCGGCGGCTGAGCCTGCGAAACCGGGCAGGATTGTGCTCCAGCACTTTGAAAGCACAATACTGCCGCCCGACGAGGAGAAAAAGAGGCTCTACAGTCCCTGCTCTATACGACCCAAGTCTGACAGGTTCTTGACAGTTCTTCGGCAGCGGAGATCGTTTCATCGCGGACCCCGGAACAATGGCAATAGCCCAGTCGCCGAAGCCCGAGATTGGCTTGTGCCGCATGGCTGGCCTGGCCGAGCCGGCACCCATGTCACAAGCGCGTGCGTTTGGTTGATTTCTCAGACAGAATATGCTGCTTGTCGCGCCCATGAAAAAGCTCTGCCTGATGGTTCTGGCGCCTCTGGCGCTGGCCTGGCCGGCCAAGGCGATGGACAACGCACTTCGTGCCGGCCTGCTGAAACTCGATCCGCAGACTCGTCTCGAACAGCGTTGCGACGCCGAGGTGCTCGACCGGATTAGCCACGACGATCGCAAATTCAAGGCCGACCGTGTGGTGGCCTATGCCTTCGCCACGCCCCAGATGAGCGCCGACGCGATCAGGAGCCCCGGCGCCGCCTTTCGCAGCAAGGGTCAATGGTTCCGGCTGAAGTTCAAGTGCCAGACTGCGCCCGACCACATGCAGGTGCTGCAGTTGCTCTACAAGATCGGTGACGAGATCCCGGAAACCGACTGGGCAAAATACAATCTTTACGATTGACCGACTGCCGCGGTCGGTTGCGCGCAAATCGGCCTTTCGAGTGCAAACTCATTTGAACCCAATGGAACCAGACGAGCGGCAACCGCTTGTTTCGTGAGTTCTCTTGACGTGCAGGAACCATGCACGTAGAGCAATTCCAGGAAAGGCGCGCAGCCGTTTTTCCCGCCGGAATTGCGTGAAAACAAAGACTTAGAACGCGATCGCATCAATCGGTGAATCGCTCCGGCGTTAGAACACTCGAAGATCGACATTTCGCAAAACAGGAAGGCTCCAGACGATGGATATTTTCAGCGCCGCAAGCCTGACTGCCCTTGTCCAGGTCATCGCGATCGACCTAGTGCTTGCGGGCGACAATGCCATCGTCATTGGACTGGCGGCCGCCGGCCTGCCGACGGAGCAGCGCAAAAAGGCCATTCTGATCGGCGTGGTGGCAGCGACGGTGCTGCGCATCCTGTTCGCGGCGGTTACCGTCAAGCTGCTTGCAATCGTCGGACTGTTGCTCGCCGGTGGCATCCTGCTGTTATGGGTATGCTGGAAGATGTATCGCGAGCTGCGCACCTCCCATGCCGACGAGCACGAGGCGACGGAGGCGCTCGCCAATTCCGATCTCGACAGCGACAAGGCGGTTGCCGGCAAGGCGCCGCGCAAGACGCTTGGCCAGGCGGCGCTGCAGATCGTCGTCGCAGACGTGTCGATGTCGCTGGACAACGTGCTGGCCGTCGCCGGCGCCGCGCGTGATCATTTCTGGGTGCTGATCGTCGGCCTCGTGCTGTCGATCGGCTTGATGGGCCTTGCCGCCAGCTTCATTGCGCGGCTGCTGCACCGTTACCGTTGGATTGCCTATATCGGCCTGCTGATCATCCTCTATGTCGCGCTAGACATGGTCTACAGGGGCACGATGGAAATCTGGCCGCATGTCAACAACGCGGTGAGCTGACTGCCGCCACCTGACGCGGGCTTTGGCCGGCCACTGATCTGGCCTCGCATTGCGTTTTGCCGCAACAAGGACCAGCCCATACCAATGCCGCAATTAGTGTGGTATGGCGCCGCCGATCCCGAAAAACCTGGAAAAGCTTATGTCTGCCCCTCGTGTCAGTTTCGTCAGCCTTGGATGCCCGAAGGCGCTCGTCGATTCCGAGCGCATCATCACGCGGCTCCGCGCTGAAGGCTACGAGATCGCCCGCAAGCATAATGGCGCCGACCTCGTTGTCGTCAACACATGCGGCTTTCTCGACTC
>NZ_RZSV01000298.1:0-5656 GCF_004023205.1 Mesorhizobium sp. M1A.F.Ca.IN.020.03.2.1
TTGGCGGCGGTTGCGGGCAAATCCGAAAGGGCTGAGCAATAGTAGAAGGGGTCTGCCCCCGCCCCGCCAGTGAGTGTGTCGGTGCCGACGCCGCCGACCAGTCGGTCGTTGCCATCGCCGCCGTTCAGCGTGTCGTTGCCGTCCTGCCCGAACAGCGTGTCGTTGCCGGCCAGTCCGAAGATCTGGTCCGCGCCGCCATTGCCGTAGAGGACGTCGTCGCCGCCATTTGCTCCACCGCCGTCGACCGAATTGCCGTTGCTACCGGTGATGACCTGGAACGTCTCGCTGTACTGATAGGCGGGCCCGACCGGGTCGCCAACCTGGGTTGCCTGCACGGTGATGGAGTACACCTTGCTGGGTGACAAGCCCGACAGGCTCGAACTCAGCGTGCTGCCGGTGATCGAAAACAGCCCCGGGTCCGATTGCGAGGTGATGCTATAGACGAAGCTGCCGGCATCCGGGTCGGTCGCGGTCAGTGCTCCCGTGAATTGGAATGAACTGAACGTTACATCTCCCGTTGTTGTGCTCGGCGTCAGCTGGATGTCGGTCGGCGCAAAACGAGGTGGTCCGTCGTCGGCGCCGGTGATCGAGATCGAGACCAGCTTTGCCGTGCCATCCTCCGAATAGACGGTAAAACTGTCGCTCAAGGGCTGCCCGTCAGCGAGCGCGTTGACCGTCGGGTTCGAATTGTCGAGCGTGTAGGTCCAGACACCGGCGGCGGTTACGGTGAAGGTGCCGTAGCCGAGCGCGCTGGTCGTCGCGGAATTGACGGCCTGGAACGAATCCGTGGTGTTGTCTACATCGGTTGACAGAAGGTCGCCCGTCGCTGTCGGCGTGCCGCCGCCATTCGAGCTGCCCGCTTCGACGACGGTTCCGGTGGCCGTCCCGGTGATCGCCGCGGCATCATTGGCGCCATTAATGGTGATGTCGATGACCTGCGAGGTGCCGTCGGCGGTGGTGACCGTCACCAGCTCATGCAGCGTGGTGTTCGCACCGGTGCTGTTCAGCGCCTGGACGGTGGCGTTGTTGTCGTCCAGCGTATAGCTCCAGTTGCCGGCGGCATCGATCGAGAACGTGCCATAGCTTTTGGCCACGGCGGCCTGGACGTTGAAGGTTGCCGCGTCGTCGACATCCGTTGCGTTGAGGTCGCCCGAGGCCGTCGCATCGCCCGGCGTACCGTTGGCAACGGCGCTCTTCTCCGTGACCGAAGCGTCCTGGGCGCCGTTGCCGGCGATGATGGCGGCATCGTTGGTGCCGGTGATCGAGATGGTGATCAGCTGGGGCGTGCCGTCCTCGGAATAGACGGTGAAGGAGTCGCTGAGCGGATCGCCGTCGTTGAGAGCGTCGACCGCCGGATTGGTGTCGTCGAGCGTGTAGGTCCAGTTGCCGGCAGCATCGATGGAGAAGCTGCCGTAGCCGGAGTCGCCATTGCCGCTGGCGGCCTGGAAGGCGTTGGCGGTGTTGTCGACGTCGCTTGCCGTCAGTGAGCCGGTCGCCGTCACCGGGGCGTCGGCGCCGTCCTCGTCGACCGCACCGCTGGTGGTGCCGGCGATGATGGCGGCATCGTTGGTGCCGTCGATGTTGATGGTCACCGAGGTGTGGGTGCCGTCGGCGCTGACCACGTCGAAGGTGTCGGTGTAGGTGGTGCCGGCGGCGAACTCGTTGTGCGCCGAGGAGGCCGTGTAGGTCCAGGCGCCGGCGGCATCGATGGCGAAGGTGCCGTAGGTCCCGACCGTGCCGGCCTGGGCGACGAAGGTCGCCGGGCTGTCGACATCCGAGATGGTCAGCTGGCCGCTGCTCGATATGTCGGCGGCCGCATCGGTCTCGGTCAGGTTCCTCACATCGGCCGACAGCACCGCGGCATCGTTGGTGCCGGTAATATTGACGACGATGTTGTAATTCGCCGTGCCATCCGCGGATGTCACGGTCAACGTGTCGGTGACATTCTGGCCCTGCGTCAGCGGGTCGGCAAGTGCCTGGTTCAGCGCGTAGGTCCACGCTCCCGTCGTCGCATCGAAAGTGAAGGTGCCGTACATGCCCTGGAGGCTCGGCGGTGCCTGAAAATGGTTCTGGCCGGCATCAACGTCCGAAATGATCAGCTGACCATGTGCGCCGGGGTCGCCGGGCGTGCCGTTGGCGACGCCGCCAGCTTCCACCACAGTCGTGTCCGCGCCCGGCGCCGCTGTGATGGTGGCGCCGTCATTGGTGCCTTGAATGTTGACCGAGACGCTCGCCCAGCTCAACGTTCCATTGCCGAGCTTGATTGCGTAGGTAAAAGTCTCGTTGATGTGGTCGCCGGCTCCGAGCGCCTGCAGGCTCGTGAAGCCGTGCTGCGCGAGATAACCGCTAAGGTTCATCTCGACCTTGCCGTTGTTGATGCGGATCAGCACGCCGCCGCCGATGTCTTCCCAGGCGGAGATGCCGGTTGCCTGCGCATCCTGGGTCGTCAGGTCGATCGGCGCGTATTGCTTCGTAGCCGTCGATGCGGACGTGCCGTCGTCGATCGAATAGAGGGTCTTGGCATTGCCGCCCAAATCATTCGCCAAAACGTCCAATAGGATGATGGATTGGGATGCGGACACGATGACCACGTTGTCTTCCGTGTAGTTGAAGACATCGCCCTGTGCCTGCGGCGTGTTGGAGAACGACGTCGTGGTGCCGCCGGCACCGGAGATTTGCGTAGCCATTATTTTCATCCCCCTGGCAGACGCGCTCCGCGCCTGCTCGTTGGCCGTCCGAGACGGCTGACTACCCCATGCCGACGAATCGGCGCCCAGTCTTACGGGGAGAGGAAAGGATCAGAGTGCCATGCAACCAGGCGCAACCCGACGGTCCGGCCCGTGAACGGCCAGCCCAAAAGGCGATTCACAGACAGGTGGTGGCTCGATGGTGATGGCTACGACGGCGATGATCGCCGCGTTGCTTTTCCCCTACCCCAGTAGCGCCGTACTCGTTGTTGCCGGTCGGGAGGTAATTCGCGCTACCCTATATATTAGGATATTATTAACTCTACCGCAGCGCGCGCGTCAATGTCGAATTCGAAGAAGAGTTAATGACAAAATGCGTACTTGTACGCAGACATGGATAAACTGCATCGCACAGGCAAATAGAACTCGGTCCTTCCACGTAGCGGATCAGGCCTGTCCCACCGCTCACACCGCCTTGCCCAGCTTGCCGCCGCGCTCGGCGACCGCCTTCTCGACGGCGCGCTTCAGCTCGTCCTTGATCTCGACGGTGTCGGCCATCAGCGTCTCGATCTTCAGGAAATCGAGCACGCGGTATTTCGAGACGGCCGGACGGATAAGAATATCCGGCGGGTGCTGCCGCAGCTTGTTGGCGATGATCGACTGCATCATCAGCTGCGTGGCGCCATACATGAGGTCGACCGTGGTCGGATGCTTGCGTTCGACGTCGCTCGGCGCCCCGACCACGTCGATGGCGATGATGACGTCGGCATCCTTCTCGACCAGGTCGAAGGGCACCGGGTTGTAGATGCCGCCATCGATCAGCAATCGGTCGTCGCGCATCACCGGGCGGAACACCGCCGGAATGGCGGCCGAGGCCGCCAGCGCCGATTGCAAATCGCCCTGCGAGAACACCGCGAGCTTGTGGCCGAAATAGTCGGTCGCCGTCACCTTGAGCGGAATCTTCAGCTCTTCGAAGGTCGCCGGAATGGCGTCAGGCAGGAAGGCCTTCAGGATGCGCTCGATATTGAACTGGCCGACGCGGATGCCGCCCTGCATGGCCTCGGCGATCGTGCCCGGCCGCGAGCGCCACATGCGCGCGGCCACCTCGGCGCGGCTGCCGAGGATCAAGCGGCTGTACTCGTGGATCTCCGCCCCTCGCATGCCGGCGGCCATGCCGGCGCCCATGATGGCGCCGATCGAGGAGCCGGCGATCGCCACCGGTTTGATCCCTAGCTCGTCCAGCGCCTCGATGGCGTGAATATGCGCCAGCCCCCGCGCGCCGCCGCCGCCGAAGGCAACCGCGAAGGTCGGGCTCATCCCTTGCGGGCTCCCGCCACCTGCACCAGCGGCGGTCCGATCACCATTATCGCCGGGTCGGCCGACAGAAGCTTCCTTGCCGCGGCCTTGACGTCTGCAAGCGTCACCGCATCGATCAGCGCGGCGCGGCGCTTGATGTAGTCGATGCCGAGATTGTCGAGCTGCAGCTCGACCAGCGTCGCGGCTATGGAACTGGAAGAGTCGAGATTGTTAATGGCGTAGGCGCCGATCATGTATTTCTTGGTCGCCGCGAGCTCCTCCTCGGTCGGGCCGTTCTCGGCCATCTCCTTCACCACCTGACGCACGATGGCGAGCGTCTCGGCGGCGCGATCGGAACGCGTCGCCGTCGTCACCAGCAGCGCATTGGAATGCTCGTGATCGACGAGATCGGAGCTGACGCTATAGGCAAGGCCGCGCTTCTCGCGCACCTCCTCGTAAAGCCGCGACGTGAAAGTCGAGCCGCCGAGGATCTCGTTCATCAGCACCGCGGCGTAAAAATCGGGATCGCTCCGTTTGACGCCAGGCCAGGCAAGCTGCAGCGAGGTCTGCGGCAGATCGTAGTTCACTTCCAGCTGCTGGCCGAGCTTCAGCGACACGTCCGCCACCTGGGCCAGCGTCTGCGTCTGCGGCAGGTCGCCGAACACCTCGTCCAGCTTGCCGGAGAGCGTGGCGGCGTCGATGTCGCCCACCACCGCCACATGCAGGCCGGCGCGCGCGAAACTCGCTTTGCGAAAGGTCTTGAGGTCGGCGGCCGTTATGGTGGCAAGGCTCTCCTTCGTCCCCTCATCCGGCCGCGCATAGGGATGCTTGCCATAGATCGCGCGCAGCCAGCGCTGCTGGGCGATCGTGTTGGGGTCGCGCTCATTGGCGAGAATGCCCGAAAGCATCTGGGCGCGGATGCGGTCGATCGGCGCCTGGTCGAAGCGCGGGCTGTTCACCGCCAGCTTCAGCAGGCCGAACGCCTCATCCTTTTGATCGGACAGCATGCGCATCGAGCCATAAAGGCCGTCGCGTGCCGCCTGAAAACTCATCTCGGCGCCGGCGTCGTCCAGCTTCGACTGGAAGGCCTCGCTGTCGAGGTCGCCGGCGCCCTCGTCGAACAGGCCGCTCATCAGATTGACCAGACCTTCCTTGCCGGCAGGGTCCTGCGCGGTGCCGCCGTCGAAGACGAAGCGGATGGCAACCAGCGGGATCGAATGGTCTTCCACAAGCCAGGCGGTGATGCCTTTCTTCGACTTCACCTCCTGGATGTTCATCTCCGCGTGGGCGGCCAGCGCCGGCAAGAGCAGGAAGAACAGGGCGAAGCAGAGGGTTGCGACGATACGGTAGACCCCACCTTCTCCCTTTGTGGGAGAAGGTGGATCGGCGCGCAGCGCCGAGACGGATGAGGGGTGCTGGAAGGAACGAGACTGCGGCGATTTCGAGCATGCCGCCAAGCTGGAGCACCCCTCATCCGGCCGCTTCGCGTCCACCGCCCGGGGGCGAGCCACGGGTCTCGCCCCGTCCCTCGGACCCCACAAGGGGAGAAGGGAAGAAGCGCCCATTCGTCCACGTTCCATGCTCATCATCAATTCCCCGCCTGTTGTTGCGGCAGGAGATAGCCGGTCGTCGAGCGGTCGAGCACCAGGTAGCGGGCGGCCGCGGCCTTGACC
>NZ_RZSV01000299.1:0-5627 GCF_004023205.1 Mesorhizobium sp. M1A.F.Ca.IN.020.03.2.1
ATCCTGAAGGCGGCCTGGATTTTGGAAAAGTTGGTTGTGCGGCAGCCCAAAACCGCTATTTTCGCCGACCCTTCGCGACCCCCCTTCCCTCGGCAGGCGCCCGCCGCTAGCCAGGCAAACCGTGAGAAAAACACCGCGTGATCAGGATTTCCATCGATGCCATGGGCGGGGATCACGGACCAGGCGTCGTCATCCCCGCGCTGATGACGGTTGCCATCCGCCGCCCTGACATCCGTTTCGTCATCTATGGCCGCGAGGACGCTGTGCGTCCCGAACTGGCCAAGTTTCCCAAGCTCGCCGAGGTGAGCGAGTTCGTCCATTGCGAGATCGCTGTCAGGATGGACGACAAACCGAGCCAGGCGCTGCGCCACGGCCGCTGGAAATCGTCGATGTGGAAAGCGGTCGAGGCGGTGAAGAACGGCGCCGCGCAGGCCTGCATCTCGGCCGGCAACACCGGCGCGTTGATGGCGATGTCGAAATTCTGCCTGCGCACCATGGCCACCATCGACCGCCCGGCGATCGCGGCGCTTTGGCCGACGACGCGCGGCGAGAGCGTGGTGCTCGATGTCGGCGCCACCATCGGCGCGGATGCGCATCAGCTCGTCGATTTCGCCATCTTGGGCACCGGAATGGCGCGCTCGGTGTTCGGTATCGAGCGGCCGAGCGTCGGCCTGCTCAATGTCGGCGTCGAGGAGATCAAGGGCCAGGAGGAGGTCAAGGAGGCCGGGCGCATGCTGCGCGAGGCCAACATGGCCTCGATGAACTATCGCGGCTTCGTCGAGGGCGACGACATCGGCAAGGGAACGGTCGACGTGGTCGTCACCGAGGGCTTTGCCGGCAACATCGCGCTCAAGACCGCCGAGGGCACCGCAAGGCAGATCGCCGGCTATTTGCGGGCCGCCATGAGCCGCACGCTGATGGCCAGGATCGGCTACGTCTTTGCCAAAGGTGCCTTCGACCGGCTGCGCGAAAAGATGGATGTCGGCCGCTCCAATGGCGGCGTCTTTCTGGGCCTGAACGGCATTGTGGTGAAGAGCCATGGCGGTGCCGATTCGGATGGCTTTGCCGCGGCGATCGAGCTCGGCTACGACATGGTGCGCAACAATCTGCTTGACCGGATCGAGGCCGATCTCGATCTGTTCCATGCGCGCAATCCGACTGCCCAGGCAAACAGGAAATCCGGCGTCGCCGTCGAGGCCGAGGAATAGGAACGAACCTTGATCAGATCAGTTGTGCGCGGCAACGGTGCCGCGCTGCCCCGCCGCATCATGAAGAATGCCGATTTCGAAGGCATGGTCGAGACCTCCGACGAGTGGATCGTCCAGCGCACCGGCATTCGCCAGCGCCACGTCGCGGCCGATGACGAGACGACGGCCTCGCTGGGCGAGGCGGCGGCGCGCGCCGCGCTCGACAGCGCCGGCCTGACGCCAGCGGATATCGACCTGATCGTGCTGGCGACCTCGACGCCTAATAACACGTTCCCGGCGACGGCTGTCGAAATCCAGAACCGCCTCGGCATGCATCACGGCTTTGCCTTCGACATGCAGGCCGTGTGTTCCGGCTTCGTCTATGCGGTCGCCACCGCCGATCTCTATATCCGCGGCGGGCTGGCAAAACGCGTCCTGGTGATCGGCTCCGAAACCTTCTCGCGCATCCTAGACTGGAGCGACCGCTCGACCTGCGTGCTGTTTGGCGATGGCGCCGGCGCCGTGGTGCTCGAAGCGGCGAAAGGGGCTGGCAACATCGCCGATCGCGGCGTGCTGGCCGCCAGCCTGCGTTCGGATGGCGTCCACAAGGAAAAACTCTTCGTCGACGGCGGCCCGTCCACCACGGGAACGGTCGGCCATCTCAGGATGGAAGGCCGCGAGGTCTTCAAGCACGCGGTCGGCATGATCACCGACGTTATCGAGGCCACTTTCGCCGAGGCCGGCATCACGGCGGAAGACCTCGACTGGTTCGTGCCGCATCAGGCCAATAAACGGATCATTGACGCTTCCGCCAAGAAGCTCGGGATAGCCGAAGAGAAAGTCGTGGTCACCGTCGATTTGCACGGTAATACCTCGGCTGCCTCCGTGCCGCTCGCTTTGTCGGTGGCCGTCGCCGACGGCCGCATCAAGAAGGGCGACCTTGTTCTGCTTGAGGCGATGGGCGGGGGTTTTACCTGGGGCGCGGTGTTGCTGCGCTGGTAAGTGCCGAACGCGGGGGTTCGGTCCTTGACCTTGCCGGATCAATTACTTAGGCTCTGCCGCTGCCTGTATCGATTTATGTTTTTGAGCTGATGGGACGGTCGCATGGGGGGAAAGACACTGACGCGTGCCGACCTAGCCGAAGCCGTTTACCGCAAGGTTGGTTTGTCGCGAACTGAATCGGCCGAGCTGGTCGAGGCCGTCCTGGATGAGATTTGCGAAGCCATCGTTCGCGGCGAGACGGTGAAGCTGTCTTCCTTCGCGACTTTCCATGTCCGCTCCAAGAATGAGCGCATCGGCCGCAATCCCAAAACCGGCGAAGAAGTGCCGATCCTGCCGCGCCGCGTGATGACCTTCAAATCCTCGAACGTGCTGAAGAACCGCATCTTGCGTTCGCACCAGAACAGCAAGGCCAAGGGCGTCAAGTAACCCTCGAATGCCGGTTGAAAACCGCGGCCCCTTTGACGCCGGGCTTGAATATCGCTTCATAAACCGCTGAAATAAGGTGCGATTCGGATCAACTCCGGATTGCGGTCCAGCGTGAGGATTCGCCCATGGACAAGAGCCCCGATGCTTTCCGTACCATCAGCGAGGTTGCGGAAGATCTCGACCTGCCGCAGCACGTGCTGCGTTTCTGGGAAACCCGTTTCAACCAGATCAAGCCGATGAAGCGTGGTGGCGGCCGCCGTTACTACCGGCCGCAGGATGTCGAACTGATCAAGGGCATCCGGCACATGCTTTATGATCAGGGCTATACGATCAAAGGCGTGCAGAAGCTGTTGCGCGAGAACGGCAACCATTTCCTGGTCGCGATCGGCAATGGCGACATGGCAGCCGTCGAGGCGATCGCGCAGCGCCGCCAGGCCGAGCAAGTGCCGCTGACCGCGGCTGCCCAGCCGCGCGGCGACGAGGATGCGCTGGTCGGTCAGCCCAAGGTGAAGCCCAGCCGCCGTTTCTTCGGCCTTGGCAAGGGAGACGACGAAGGTCCCGTGCAGCCGGACTCCTCGAAATTGTCGCGCGACAACCGGGCCTTGCTGCAGGAGGCGCTCTTCGACCTTCTGGAGTGCAAGCGCCTGCTCGACCAGGTGCGTTGAGCTTCGGGGGCCGCTCCCGCGGCTTGGACGGCCGGCGTCCCTGACAGCCGGAACTGCTGTCGCATCCATGCGTTAGCCCTTCTCTGCAAGAGAAGGACATCAGGCATGGCGTGGTTTTCGACCCTTTCCGATCTCGATCTGGACAGGCAGGTCGCGGCGCTCTCGCGTCAACTTGACGATGTCAGGAAAGCCTTGGCCAAACGCGGCGACACCTATTACGAGGACGGCCGCGAGGCGGCGTCCGATTATTATTCGCAGCTCGCCGACCGCTTTCACGAGGCGCTGCCGGCAATCAGGCGCCGGGGCAGGGCGCTCGAGCACACCGCGCGCGAGCATCCGGCCACCGTGGCCGCCGTCGGACTGGTCGTGGTCGGCCTGCTTGCCGGCCTTCTGATCAGCCGGCGCTGACTCCGGGCTGCAAAACAGAAATGGCGACCGTTCGCGCCGGCCGCCATTCCGTCAGCACGAGAGCCCAACCGGATGAAATCGGGATGGAGTGGGCTCCGGCTTCGATCAGTTCGCGAGCTTGATCCGGCTCTTAGGATCGACCTTCATGACCTGGCTGCATTTGCCGTAGACGGTGCCGTTCTTATCGGTGGCGTCGGTGTAGGTGCCCTTACAGTCGAGCTGCAGCACCAGACAGGAGCCCGAGCCTTTGCAGACCGCGCCGCCGTCGCCTGTCGGATGCGTGCCGGCAAAGGCCGGCGCGGAAACCGAGCCGAAAGCCGAGACGACGAAGGCGGCGGCGAGCGAGATACGCTTGAAGTTGGTCATTTGAGCATTTCCTTCCATTGGTTGCTGGGAGCGCTTTCTGGCGTCCCGGTCGGGTTGAGGAACGCCTTCGTGGCGTCCATGACCGCTTGGTGCGGCCTCCAATGGAAAGGTTCATGGCCCGCGCGATTTTTGTCGCCTGGCGAGCATTGCTGTGAAGGTGTCAGGGTTCAGCGTTTACCGTAGGTGCCGGATCTGCCAGCAGCGCTAAGCGCTCGTTGGGCAGTGGCGGCTTGATGCGGCAAGAGGTCGGGACCGCTTGACAAGCGATCGAACCCGGCTGCGCGCTAATCAGGGGACAGCGGGTGCTCGAAGGAGAGGCTTGTCCCACGAAGCGAAAAATTCCGATGGGAAGACTTGCGCGACCAATACAATGAAGGCCTGTCTTCCCATCGGCAGGTGGGAAGGATCAGGCCTTCTTCTCAACCACCTTCTTATGGTGGTGATGATGGTGGTGGTGATGATGATGATGGTGCCGGCGATGATGCTTGTGATGGTGGTGCTTTACCACCGGGGCCGCATCGGCGCTGGTCGTGCCGAGGATCGGCATGGTGAATGCCAGGGCCAGAGCCAGCCCGAGCGCGGAGAGGAGGGACTTCTTCATGATTTCGTTTCCTTTTACGCGGGCGTTCCGGAGTTCACCGGACCAAATCGGTGACCCAAGCCCCGCGATCGGCACTATCCTCCTGGATTTTTTCGACACTTTTTCCGGACTGTAGATTTTTGTTTCTGGATTGTTTCTGGCGAACCACGATCGCGCCGCGCGCCCTTACGGGCGCGCATGGACGGCTCGACATCATGCTTTTCGAGCCTGATGCGTCAGCTGCGCGCCTCACATCGGCGGCGCCACGCCATGATTGCCGACCACCACCCGGCGCGAAACGAGCTTGCCGCCGCTGCCGCGCTCGGCGCTGACGAACACGGTCATGCCTGGCTTGAGATCCGCAGGCGCAGCGGGCGCGAATTTGACGATCGGCGTCGATTGCGGGATGGCGATCTCTTTCTTCTGGCCATTGCTGTAGGTCAGCGTCACGGTCCTGCCGTTGACCTCGGTCACGTCGGCGACAGTGCCGTTGGTCATTCGGCTGTTGGGCTGCAAATCCCAATCGCGGTCGCCTTCTCCGGTTCCCTTTAACGCCGCCGGGAAGATCACGACTTCCAGCGCGCCGCTGCCGCCGTCGGCCTTGGACACCGATGCGATGCCGAGGAAATCGCCCTGTTTGATATCGGCGGCCGACGCCTTGGCGACACCGGAGATCATCCAGTCGGGGGAAAGGGTGATCGTATCGGTCTTGCCGTCGCGGGCTTTCACCTTCAGCGTCGTACCGGCGAGGTCGACCACCGTGCCGCGCAAGCGCACGGTGTCCGCCTGAGCGGCGCCCGCAAAGCCTGAGATCATGCCGAGTACGATAGCGAATAGCTTCAGTTTCATGGAATCCGATCCTCTTCAAAGGGGCTGGCGTCGCCCGCCTTCCGGCAAGCGACGAGAGCTAACGAATCGGAGTGGGCAAAATGCCGGCGGGTGCGGCCTTCGGCGCTTCAAAAGATCTTGATTGGGCTTCGCGCCACCTTACAT
>NZ_RZSV01000029.1:0-36050 GCF_004023205.1 Mesorhizobium sp. M1A.F.Ca.IN.020.03.2.1
CGCCCGGCATAGTTGAGCAGCGACCCGGAGGCGGCGGGCGTTTCGTCTTTCCCAGCGGCTGCCTCGGGAACATCGAGGCCATCGAGCCGAGCCAGATCCTTCTGATCTTCCGCCTCGGTCTCCGCTTCGGCCGTACCAATGGCCTCGTTGCCTTCCGGTATGGCCGGCTCAGGCGAGGTCGCGTCAGTCGCGTTCAGATCGGAGTGGTCGGTCTTCCTCTCACCGGCCAACGGTTGTTCGGCCGTGGGAGCAGCCTTGTCGGCGGTTGCAGCCGCATCTGATTGCTTTTGAGCACCCGCGGTTGCGCCGCTTGGCGGCTCGGCCGGTCCCGAACTGTCCTTCCGCAGCCGCTCGCCGATCTCGCGAAAGGCGCTGCGCTCGAGGATCGACAGCCCTTTCTCACTCGCCGGCCTGTCATTTCCCGGCTGCTTGTCGTTGGCCGGCTGCCTGTGCTCGGCCAGCCGGATCACCTTGTCGGCATAGCGGCGCTCCGGCTTGGGCACGATGGTCAGCGCCGGCACTTCGCCCAGGAACGGGTCGGCAGGTTTCGCCGGCTCGGCCGCGGGTTGCCCGGCGGCAGGTTCGGGTTCTGTCGGAGCGGCGCCATTGGGCACCAGCGCAATGCCGAGCGCTTCCGGGTCGACAACGGCGTCGGCGCTGCGCGCGACGCCGAAGCCGCGGAAGCCTTCGAAGGCGCGGCTGCGGCCATAGACCGGCAGCGCCGCAAGATCGACGGGGATCTTCAGGTCCGTGCCCGCCACCGGCCACAGCACCGAGCGTCCCGACCAGGTATCGCGCCGCTCGAGCAGAGTGGCGATCTCGCCCGATGCGTCGAGGCCGAAAGTCGTCGCGACATCCCTGAAGCGGCGACCGATCACATCGGCGGCGGGTTTGCCGACGATATCGGCGAATTCCGGCGACAGCGCGCTGAACTTGCCTTCGGCGTCGGTCCGCCAGACGAAACGCAGCGGCGGCGCCGAACGGTCGATTTTGCGCGCCGCGCTCGGCTCGGCCGCCGCCGTTCCGGCGGTGTGCTGCCGGCTTCCGGCCGCGACCTCCGCCGGTCCGATCTGTGGCGGCCTCTCCGGCCCCTTCACGTCGTCGCCGCCGGCATTGAAATACCAATGGTCATGCTGCGCCGGGCCGGCACCGCCTGCCAGCGCAGCATCCGGCGCGTGGTCGGCCGTGGCCGCGGTCCCTTGCGTTGGCTGGGCGTCATCCGTGGCCGCTGCCGGGACCGCGTCTGCCTTTTCGCCCTTTGCCGCGGCCGGAGACTGGGTATTGTTCTCTCGGCTCGGCTCGGCGATGACTGTGGTGTTTTTGTCTTCGGAGACGGTGGGCGCGCCTTCCGGCGCTGCCGACTTACCGGCGTCGGGCTGGTCGTTCCGCTCGCCGTCGAGCTGGTCTTCGTCGATCACCACCAGGAGATGGCGCGCGTCGGTCAAGCGCGCAAGCCCGGCCGGGTACGAGGTGCTTGCGCCGGGAACAAGCCGCTTGACGATGCGGTCTCCAGCACTTGCCACGTCCGCGACCAGGGCAGCGAGCGTCTCCGGCCTGATGCCGAGCGCGGCAAATCCCTCCGAAGCCGCCTCGACATGGCCTTGGGCGTCGACGAAGGCGATGAAATGTCCGGCCTCGGTGAAGCCGCCAATGGCGCGGCTGGCTATTTCGGCGGCGCCGCGCGAGCCGGTCTGCGCCGCGGGCATCGCCAGCATGATCGCCTTTTCGCCGTCCGGCATCGTTACCGCGCTGGCGAGCAAGCCGACGGCGCGGCTGACCATGCCGGTCGCCAGCCGCACGGTGACGGCGCGGTCGCTGCCGATATCCGGAAAGCCGCTGGTCGCCATGATCTGCCGCCTGGCAATTAGCGGCAGCCGCGCGGAAGCGCCGATGATTGCTTCGATTTCCGGATAGCCGAATACCGCGGCACCTGGCCCGTTGGCCCAGATCACCTGCTCGAGATCGGCCGACAGTATGGCAAGCGCGTCGCCGGCGGCGAAGCGCTGGCGCACCGCGTCGAGCACGGCGACGTCGAGGAAGGAGTAGTTTTCAGGCGGCATGCGCTGGCAGACCTTCCAGGCGGGCTTTTTGAGTTAACGCTTTGTTAATAAAAGCGTACGGGACCAAGGTCCACAAGCCATGCCGTGTATCGGCCGAAATCTCTGGGCTCTTGGTTAATGGCGGGGCGATTTTTTATGGTGCAGTGCAACAAAGATATTGCAATGCACAAAACTTGCCTTTATATTGCCATCATACATGAACGAGACGGCTTTCCGTCAAAGCCGCTGCCCTTGAAAGGTTGGAAAATGTCCAAGACTGCCAAGACCGAGACCATCGAGAACGTTGAATTCCCGAGCTTTGACGCTTCCAAAGCCACCGACCAGATCCGCGCCTTCGCCGAGAAGGGCGTCGAGCAGTCGAAAGAGGCCTACACCAAACTGAAGAACGGCGCCGAGGAGACCCAGAAGGTTCTGGAGTCGACCTACGAGACCGCCAAGACCGTTTCCGGCGATGTCTCGCTGAAGACCATTGCCATCCTTCGCGCCAATGCCGAGGCCAGCTTCTCGCACCTTGAAGCCCTGGTCGGCGCCAAGACGCTGTCGGAAGTCGTCGAGCTGCAGACTGCCTTCCTGCGCAAGCGCGCTGAGATGGCCGTCGAGCAGGCCAAGGACTTTCAGGCCGTCGCCTCCAAGGCTGTCGAGGACGTCTCGAAGCCGGTGAAAACCGCTTTCGAGAAGGCGTTCAAGGACATCAAGGCGGCCTGATTTCAGGCGCAACTCAACGATGCATCAAAACGTCGCATTTCGTCAGACAAATAGATGTGCGATGAATTGATGAGATGAATACCCGGAGTGTGAAACCTCCTCCCTTTGCTCTCCGGGGTGACCAGCCAGCTCCTCCTCCCGCTGGCTCGTAACAGGAAAAGGCCGGCACCTCCTCCCGCCGGCCTTTTCTTTGCCCAATCAGGACTGCGCGGGTTCGTTCATCGGATCTTTGCCTCATCAAAGGCCTTGAATTAGACTCCGATAATCCGTATTGGACGCATCGCCGACGACGGAGCGGACACGGGGAATGATTTTCTCCTCGGATTGCGCTCAGGCGGATGTGCCGTTGTAGCTCAGTTGGTTAGAGCACCAGATTGTGGATCTGGGGGTCGCTGGTTCGAGCCCAGCCAACGGTACCATCGATTTCCTGGCGGTCACGTCGGTTTTCCGGCCGCCGCGTCCCATTCCTCTATTGGGTGACGAAGCATCGCCGGGCGACGAAGGGCAGCTCAGGCTGAGCAGCCCGCGCACCTCGCAGAAGACCAGGCGCAGCTCATAGCCGGTCTGATGGCCGACGGCCTCGTTCTGCGCCATCGTGAAAGACCTGCACGACACTGACTGCAAGCAGTGTCAGGGCCGTGTTCGGAAGCGCCTGTTCGGCAGCCGTCCCGCCGCCCGCAACCATCACGCCCTGCGCCTGGTCGATGGCGCGCCGCAACGAATGTGGAATGAGAAGCTGCAGCGTCGCGGCAACGAAAGTCGAGGCGATGGTCATCGCCACCTGCCAAGTATTGCGCAGCGTCATGCCCAGATGCGCAGCAGGGGTGCCGAGACCTTTCCCCGAAGGCTGTCCGCCACCTGCCTGACGCGGCGGAAAGAAGCAGGCACGACGATCAGAGTCGACATTGTATGGGGATATCACTATATAGCGGCGGCTTTCGGTTTCTCGCACCTTGGCTGCGCCTGCGAGATCGCCGTAAATGCGTGGTGTTGTGACGGAAATCGGTCTGAAAAACCGGAAGAAAGCAAGTAAAAACAACAGAACGGATCTTTGACGGTCCTGGCCAAAGCATCATCCTCAACAATCTGAACGTGTCCCTCGAACCTTTCCAGTCCTTCGGCTCCGCGGACCCTGGGCAAGACATCTTGTCCCATGGGCAAGGCATCTTGTCCCATTGGCAAGACGTCTTGCCGGAAGGGGCCGACTCGGCTCGAATGGGCCTGCGTCCCGTGGCGGGACGCGAGCGTTCATGACTACCAAACCGGCATTGCCGCTAGGGAAAAGCAGTATGAGTGAACATGCGATCGAGTTCTTGCGCGGATGGATTGGCGAAAAGGTCCAATGCCAGCATTCGCCGGTGAAGATCGACGAGCAGGCCGAAACTCTCGCCAAGGAGTGCTGCGCCAAAGCCGCCGAGGAAGGCATCCTTCTGGAAGACATCCAGGAAGAGGTCGGCGACATCCAGGAACTGATCGCTTCGCGCCTTGAGGAAGTCGCCGAGGAGAGCGAGCAACAGACGACGTCGGACAAGCCGTCCGAATAAGATACCGTGCGCGCGGTTTGTCTGACCTCAGCCGGGCGTCCGGCTTAGCCGAAATTGTCCTTCAGCCACGCCTTTGGCAGCGCCGGCACGAAATTGCCGTCGCGCCCGGTCATGTCCTCATTGGCGACGAGCGCGTTGAGGATCGCCTCCTCCACCCCTTGCACCACAGCATCGAAGAACGGGTCGATATCGACATCGGGAATGAACTCCGCGCGGGCGACGCGGCCTGAAGCCGCCAGCGCGGCCTCGCGATTGGCGGTCGAAAAGGCAAGAAAGATATCGCCCGAGCTGTGGTAGCCGTAGCCGCCGGCCAGGGCGATGCCGAGCGGCACGCGCCTGGCGAGGCGCTTCATCTGGTGCGGCAGGAGTGGCGCATCCGTAGCGACGACGGCGATGATCGAGCCCTTTTCGGCACGCGGCGTGCCTTCGCGGATCGCCGGCTCGGTGAGTTCCGGCCCGACGTGCCGGCCGCGAATGGTGAAGTTGCGCCGCTTGCCGAAATTCGCCTGCACGAACACGCCGAGCGTGTAACTTCTGTCTTGCCATTCGACGATGCGCGAGGCGGTGCCTGACCCGGCCTTGAAGCCGAACGAGATCATGCCGGTGCCGCCGCCGACGCTTCCTTCCTCGATCGCGCCGTCCGTCGCGCCGTCGAGCGCCGAGGCGACATGCTCGAAGCTCACATGGTGGCCGTTGATGTCGTTGAGGAAGCCGTCATAGGTCTCCGCCGCCACCGGCAGGCCCCAGGCGCTGTCGAGCGCCGCCGGCAGCACCCGGCTCATCCAACGCAGCGTTCCGTCGCGGGTAAGGCCGCAGGAATGGGTGTTGGTGATGGTAACCGGCAGGTTGAAGGCGCCGGTCTCCTCGATGATATGCGTGCCGGTCAGCTCGCCATTGCCGTTCTGGCTGAACACGCCGGCAAACACCGGCGTCGCCAGTTCGCCGACAGGTCTCGGCAGGATCGCAGTCACGCCGGTGCGCACCGGTCCTATCCCGACTTGCAGCGGGCCCCCGCCGGCAATCAGCGTCGTATAGCCGACCGCGACGCCCGGCACGTCGGTGATGGCGTTGAAGCGGCCGGGCGTGCCGTCCAGTGCGATGTTGAACGAGCGCAGGCGCGGCTTGCCCGACGGCGTGCGCAGATGCGGGTCGCTCCTGCTCATTTCAGAACAACGAGCCCTGGTTGCCCGGCTCCTTGGCCTTGCCCGAGGGCTTGGCGGCCAACTTCGGCCGCGCGCCGCCGCTGGTGGCGATGGCCTCTGCATTGCCGTCGGCGAACTCCAGCTGCAGCGCCGCACCCGGCGCCAGCTCCGCGACGCGCTTGACGACGGTCCCATCGGCGTCCTTGACCAGCGCGAAGCCGCGCGCCAGCACGGCCTTGTGCGACAGCGTGGTGAGCAGCCGGTCGGCCTGGGTAAGAGCGGCACGCAGGCGGTCAAGCCGCCGCGCCATCGCCTGCTCTTGGCGGCGGGTCAGTCCGGCCAGCGTGTCGGCCTGCAGCTTCTGGCGCCTGACGACCGGCGCCGGCGACAGCCTTGCCGAGTTGCGCTGAAAGCGCGCCCGGCTTTGCCGAACGACTGCGAAGAACGCGGCCCGCGCGCGGGCGATGTCGCGGCCTGTCAGCCTGCGCGTCTCATTGAGGCGGCGCGACAAGGTGGCCGGCGTCAGCCGCTGCCGCTCCAGCCTTGCGCGCTTGCGTTCGATGCTCACCGTCAGCCCGCGGCCGAGCCGGCTCGTCGCTTCGTCGAAGCGCCTGCGCGGCAACGCCAGCAGCTGGTCGGGTGAGGGGAGAGCCCGCGCCGCGGCGCGCACCGCCTGGCGCTTGCGATCCAGGTGCCGCGAGGTGCAGGCACTAAGCCGCGCGCCGAGATTTGCCAGTGTCGCTTCGAGCTCCGCCTTGACCGGCACTGCCATCTCGGCGGCGCCCGTCGGCGTCGGCGCCCGCATGTCGGCGACGAAATCGACCAACGTCCAATCGGTCTCGTGTCCGACGGCCGAGATGATCGGAATGCGCGAGGCGGCGACGGCGCGCGCCAGCCCTTCGTCGTTGAAACCCCAAAGGTCCTCGAGGCTGCCGCCGCCGCGCGCCACGATCAGGAGATCGGGCTGGCGGATTGCGCCGTCCCAGGTCAGTGCGTTGAAGCCGTTGACGGCTGCGGTCACTTCCTTTGCGGTCGTGTCGCCCTGGACCCGGACCGGCCACACCAGCACAGTGAGCGGAAAACGGTCCTTGATGCGATGGATGATGTCGCGGATCACCGAGCCCGTGGGCGAGGTGATGACGCCGATGACGCGCGGCATGAATGGCAGCCGCCGCTTGCGGCCGGCATCGAACAGGCCTTCGGCCTGCAGCCGCCGCTTGCGCTCTTCCAGCAGCGCCATCAGCGCGCCGGCGCCGGCCGGCTCCAGATTGTCGATGACGATCTGGTAGTTGGATTTTCCGGGATAGGTCGTCAGCCTGCCGCTGGCGATCACTTCCATCCCTTCCTCCGGGCGGAATTTCAGCCGCGCCATCGTGGTCTTCCAGACCACGGCCTCGATCCGCGCACGGTCGTCCTTCAGCGCGAAATAGGCGTGTCCGGAGGAATGCGGGCCGCGGTAGCCGGAAATCTCGCCGCGCACCCGCACATTGCCGAAAGCATCCTCGACCGTGCGCTTCAACGCGCCGGAAATCTCGCTCACCGTATATTCGGTGGCATTGCTGCGTGATTCGGTTGCTGCTTCGCTCATGCTCTGATTGGGGAACGCTTATCGGGCGGCGTCAAGGCAGAGCTGAAATCTCGCCATATTATAACGCGATCTTAAGCCCGATTTGCTTTGACTGGCGGTAGCAAGAGCCAGCCGGAAACACATGAGCGCAACCGCCAACACCAGACCTTTGACGCATCAGGTGACGCTGACCGTGCTGACGTTGGCCGTCTTCGCGCTGGCCATGGTCGTCGGCTTCGGCATCTACGCGGCGGCTCAGGCTGACAACGCCTCGCTCGAACGGCAGAAGATATTCATCGACGAGGGTTTGAAGGACCAGATTGCGTCTGTTCAGCGTGAGCAGGAAAGCGTTGCGGTCTGGGACGACGCGGTCGCCAATGTCAGGGCCGGCAATTGGACCTGGATCGAGGAGAACCTCAGCGTCTGGATGTATACCTATTACGGTCACAACCGGGTCTACATTCTCGATGCCGCCAATCGTCCGGTCCATGCCATGCAGGAAGGTAAGGTGGTCGATGCGTCCGCCTATGGCGATGACGAGCCTGCCTTGCAGCCATCCATCGAGAAGCTGCGCCGCATGCTGGCTGAGCCACAGAAGGCGGACGCTTCCGGCCAGCCGGCCAAGATGGTCGCGGAGGACCTTGTGTCGCTCCAGGGAAAACCGGCGATCCTGAGCGTCATGGCGCTGGTGCCGAGTACGGACCGGGTCACGCAGGCGCCCGGCACCGAATATCTGCACGTTTCGGTGGAGTTCATCAACGACGCGGTCATCGGCAAGATCGCCAAAAAATATCTGCTCGACGGCGCGCGTCTCGTGCCGCTGTCGCAATCGGTCGGAGCCGCTGCGGTGCCTCTGGTCGATTCCCGCGGTATCATCCTCGGTTATGTCGGCTGGGACCAGGAACGGCCAGGTCTCACGCTGGTGCGCAAGATGGCCCCGGCGCTGGTCTTGGCGCTGCTTGTCGCGGCCGGCGTTCTGGCGTTTCTGCTGCGCAGGCTCCGCCGCGCCTCGTCCGCGCTGCAGACAAGCCAGGACGAGGCGCAATATCTCGCTTTCCACGACACGCTCACCGGCCTGCCCAACCGGGCTTTGTTCGAGGACCGCTTGCGGCGGGCCCTGCTCAAGGCCAGCCAGGATATCGCGGTTCACGACATGGGAAGGGCGGCGCTGCTTTACCTCGATCTCGACCGCTTCAAGCACATCAATGACACGCTCGGCCATCCGGCGGGCGATGAGCTTGTGCGTCAGACAGCGGCCAGGCTCCAGCACACCGTTCGCGAGGTGGACACCGTGGCGCGGCTGGGCGGCGACGAGTTCGCGCTGATCCTCGTCGACATCCGCGATATCCGTGCCGCCGAGGATATCGCCGAGCGGCTGCTGCAGAAGTTGCAGGAACCGTTCAAGCTCATGGAAGATCAGGTCTTCGTCAGCGCCTCGATCGGCATCGCGCTATCGGACGGCGTCGAAACGGATGCCGACGATCTGCTGCGCAAGGCCGACATCGCGCTTTACGAAGCCAAGAAGAACGGCCGGGGCCGGCACCAGGTCTTCGCCGGCGACATGGACGACCTGCTCTTGCGCAAGCGCACAGTCGAGACCGAGCTTCGCAAGGCTCTCGACGGCGGCACCGGCATCGGGCTCGCCTACCAGCCGGTGTTCGCGGCGAACGGCAAGACGATGCTCGGCGCGGAGGCGCTGATCCGCTGGGGGCATGATGTGCATGGCGCATTGCCGGCGGCGCAATTCATCGCCATCGCCGAGGAGCGCGGCATGATCGGCCAACTCGGCGCGTGGGTGCTGCAGGAGGCCTGCCGTTTCGCCGTGCGAACCGACCTGCCGTGGCTCGCCGTTAACGTATCGCCGCTGCAGTTGCGCGACGCCGGCTTTCCCGAACAGGTCGCGTCGATCCTTGCCGACACCGGGCTGGCGCCGCAGCGCCTGCAGTTCGAGATCACCGAAAGCGTGCTTCTGGACAACAGCGATGCTTCGAGGGCGGCTCTGACCACCTTGCGCCAGTTGGGCGTCGGCATCGTTCTGGACGATTTCGGGACCGGCTATTCATCGCTCAGCTACTTGCGTCGCCACGCCATCGACAAGCTCAAGATAGACCGCTCCTTCGTGCGGCTTCTCGATGGCGACGGCAACTCGGCCGCGATCGTCAAGGCCCTGATCGATCTTGCCATGGCGCTCGGGGTCGACGTCACCGCCGAGGGCGTGGAGACCGAGGCGCAGAAGATGTTGCTGGTCGCAATGGGCTGCCGGCAACTCCAGGGCTATTTCTTGTCGCCGCCGCTTGAGCCGGTCCAACTGCTCGGCCTTTCCGGTCTAGCTTCGCCGGACGAGATTCAGCCGGCCGCCGCTCGCGCCTGAACCCCTACCATCCAGGCAGGATCTGGTTTGCCTTGGTCCGCTTCATCTTGGCGAAGGCGAGTGCCGCGAAGTCGAAGCTTCCCGTCTCTTCGCTGACCGGCACGGAAATATTGTCCAGGCTTTCCGCGATATGGCGGGCCAGAGCATCGACGATCTCCGGCTGCGAGGTCTGGCCGCGCATGATGCCGATGCGGCAATCCGGCAGCGCGTCGAACCCGTCGGCCTCGCCGAGCACGCGCATGCCGGGCCTGAGCGCGCATTCCGGCAGCACCGAGATGGCGAGGCCGGAAAGCACGGCGGCGGTGATCACGGTCGCCGAGAAGCTGGAGAAGAGCACGCGGTATTCGCGGTTCTGCCGGTCGAGCACGTCGACCGCCGCGCGCCGCCAGATGCAGTTCGGCCGGCCGAACGCCATCGGCAGGATTTCCTGCTCATGCGTGGCATGATTGGCCGAGGTGACCCATAGAAGCGGCTCGCGCCGCACCACCTCCGACTGGCCGCGCGTGTCGTTGTGCGTCACCAGCGCGAGGTCGAGATTGCCGCGCTTGATGTGCTCGACCAGGCCCGGCGTCGGCTCGCAGATGACGGTGAGTTCCACACGCGGGTTGGAGCGCGAGAAGCGCGCCATGATCTCGGGCAGGAAGCGGTCCGCATAGTCATCCGGCGTGCCGATCCGTATCGTGCCTTCGAGCCGCTGGTCGTCGAAGGCCGCCAAAGTCTCGCGGTTGAGGTAGATCAGCCGCCTTGCATAGGAAAGCAGCCTGTCGCCTTCCTCGGTCAGCTTGTTGGTGCGACCATCCTTTTCGAACAGCGGCTTGCCGATCCGCTCCTCAAGACGGCGCATCTGCATCGACACCGCAGACTGTGTCCGGTGCACCTCCTCGGCAGCCCGCGTGAAGCTGCCGGTGTCGGCAATCGAGATGAAGGTCTGCAACTGATCGAGATCGAGCGGCGCTTTCATCGGTCCAATCCATCATTCGTGTTGATGCTAAAGATTAGAAACATTCGTTGGATTAATCAATCGCGGCGTGGCAAATTGCCATTGTCCACATGAAGGCACAGCATGTCGCCCAAAAGTGGCCCCCGTGTTGGGGGCAACGACATGCGTCACGTTAACTGTATCGAGACCGCAACGGCGCTCCTCCCAGGCGCCGATTGCATGGTTTCGTCTGCACGACTCCGAAGGAGAGACTGACATGACCACGATCGAATTCGCCTCCGAGACCCCGCGCATCACCACGCGTCCGGCCGTTGCGACCCGCGTGCTCAATGCGGTCGCCGATGCCTTCCGCGCCTGGAAAAACCGCCGCGCCTTTTATCGCCTTGGCGAGATGTCGGATGCCGAGCTTGCCGACATCGGCCTGACCCGCGCCGACCTCCACGTCGCCGTCAGCGTGCCTTTCGGCCGCGATCCGACGGTGAAGCTGCGCGCAATCGCAGAAGAGCGCGTCGATATGATCGAGGACCTCGCCCGCAAGGTCGCCTGAGCGGCTTCGCCGGCTGCGTTTGCGCTCGCGCTGAACCTTTCGAGGGCTCGGCGCGACCAAGTTTCATGCAGGCTCCCACACTCCCTGCCGGTTCCCCGCCGGCCTGCCTGCACATTGCCCGGTTCCCCTCCAGGACCGGGCATTTTTCTTTTGATTTGAGCGCCCTACCGTCGGTCCATCCCGCGCTTGAACTGGTCGAAGATCGTCTCCATGCCCTTCTGATATTCCTCGCGCTGCTGCGCGCCGGTCTCGAACATCCTGCCGAAGATGTCGTCGAATGGATTTCTCGGCCGGCCGCTCGGATTGGTTTGCGGCTGCGGCTGGGATTGCTGCGGCGCCTGCTCTCCGTCTGGCGTGTCGAAACCGCCGCCTTGCCGCAGCATTTCCTCGAACATCTTGCCCAGCGGATTGTCGCCGTAAGGGTTCGGCGCCTGCTGCGGTTGGCTTTGCGGCTGTTGGGCGCCGCCGCCGAACATGTCTTGCAGCACCTTGCCGAGCGGATTGTCGCCATAGGGATTTGGCGCCGGCTGCGGGGCCTGTGCGCCGCCTCCCGCCTGCCGCATCATCTCCTCGATGATCTCGCCGAAAGGATTGCCGCCGCCACGGAAGCCGCCGGCGGCCTGCATCTGGCTGTTGGTCTGCTTGAACAATCCGCCCATCATCATCGACGCCATCGCCGGCAGCATCTGCTGCAGCACCTGCTGGCTAAGGCCGGTCGCCTGAGCGGCCTGGGCTGCAACAGCGCGTGACAGGTCCTTCGAGCCGAACAGATGGCCGAGAATGCCGTTGCCTTCATCGATGCCTTGCGGCGTGAAGGCCCGGGTTGCGTCCTCGAAATACTTGGCGTGCTGGCCGCTCGCCATCGCCGTCATGAAAGCACCCATTCCATAGGGATCGGCGGTGTTGCGCTGAAGCCCCTGTGAGAAGGCCGGCAGCAGCGCCTGCACCGCGGCCTGCGCCTGCTGCATCGAAAGGCCAAACTGCTGGGCCAGCGCCTGCATGCCGGCGCCGTTCTGGGCTTGCAAAAAAATATCGAACAGGGAAGGCATGAGATCTCCTCGGCAATATCCTCACGGAGGAGCCTATTGCGTTTCCATCACCGATTGAAGCAGCTTTTGCCGAGCCACGGCTCAGGTGGCCGGCGAACGGTCAGTAGGCATATTCCATGAACACCGGCTCGATCGAGCCGCCCCAGCGCGTGTGATATGCCGAAAGCATCTCCTCGGCGCTGGTGGTGCCGCGCGCCACGACCTCGTCGAGCGTGTTGAGGAACGAGGTCTCGTCATAGCCGTCGCGGTTCTTCTTGGCGCGGTTCTTCAGACCCGTGCGGGCGATGGCCAGCACGTCGCGGGCAACCTCGCGCAAGGTGGCGTTGCGGAATGGCGCCGAAATCCCGTGCTCCGGCACGGCGTTGCGCATCGCCAGCGCTTCTTCGTAGGTCCAGCTCGAGGTCAGCGTCTCCGCGGCGTCGAGTGCCTGCTCGTCATAGAGCAGGCCGACCCAGAAAGCCGGCAGCGCGCAGATGCGCCGCCACGGTCCGCCGTCGGCGCCCCGCATCTCGAGGAAGCGCTTCAGCCGCACATCGGGGAAGAGGGTGGAGAGGTGGTTCGCCCAGTCGCCCATCGTCGGCAGGCCGTCGGGCACTTGCGTGCGCGCGGCACCCGCCATGAACTGGCGGAAGGTGTAGCGCGTCATGTCGTGATACTGCCCGTCGCGGATGACGAAATACATCGGCACGTCGAGCGCCCATTCGACATAGTCGGCAAAGCCGAAATCCGGCGCGAAGCAGAATTCGAGCATGCCGGAGCGCTGGTTGTCGGTGTCGCGCCAGATGTCGCCGCGCCAGCTCTGCAGCCCGTTCGGCCGGCTCTCGGTGAAGGGCGAATTGGCGAACAGCGCCGTCGACAGCGGCTGCAGCTTCAGCGCCACCTGCATCTTGCGGCGCATGTCGAATTCGCTTTCGAAGTCGAGATTCACCTGGATCGTGCAGGTGCGATACATCATGTCGAGGCCCTTGGAGCCGACCTTCGGCATGTAGCGAGTCATGATCTCGTAGCGTGACTTCGGCATTTTCGGCGTTTCGGCAAGCGACCATTTTGGGCTGCCGCCGAGGCCGAGGAAGCGGATGCCGAGCGGCTCGGCGATCTCGCGCACCTGCGCCAGATGCGCGTTGCCCTCGCGGCAGGTCTGGTGGATCGTCTCCAGCGGCGCGCCGGAGAGCTCGAACTGCCCGCCCGGCTCCAGCGAGATCGCGCCCTGGCCGGTCGGCTCGACTAGGCCGATGATGCGGCCGGCATCCATGATCGGATCCCAGCCGAGCTTTTCCTGCATGCCTTCCAGGATGGGGCGGATGCCGCGCTCGCCGCCATAGGGCACCGGCGCGTTGCCATCGACATAGAAGGGAAACTTCTCGTGCTCGGTGCCGATCCGCCATTTGTCGCGCGGCTTGTTGCCCGCCGCCAGATAGCCGACGAGTTCGTCGATGCCTTCGATGGGCTGGATATCGGTTGTGTCGCGCGCCATAAGAAAGCCCTCCGCAGCCGTCAGCTAGCCGCCGGGCGCTAGATGGACGAAATGTCAGTAGCCGATCAAGCGAAAAATCCTGAGCCACGCCTCAACTGGATTTGATCACCAGTCGCCGATCGTCGCCTGCATCACCGCGAGCGCCGCGACCGCCGCCGTGTCGGCGCGCAGGATGCGCGGCCCGAGCGGAATGGCGCTGACGAAGGGCAGCGCCCGCAGCATCCTGCGCTCGTCATCGGAAAAGCCGCCCTCCGGCCCCACCAGCAGCGCGAGTTTCTTCTCGCTTACCTTCTGCAAGGCTGGCAGTGGATTGTTGGTCGAGGCATCCTCGTCGCAGAAGATCAGCCGCCGTTCCTTGTCCCAGCCGCCGAGCAGCCGCTCCAGCTTCTCTGCTTCGCACACCTTTGGCACCGCCAGGATGCCGCATTGCTCGGCCGCTTCGACGACATTGGCGCGCAGCCGATCGATGCCAGGCTTGGCCACTTGTGTGTGCTGGGTGATGACCGGTTGCAGGATGCCGGCGCCCATTTCGACCGCTTTCTGCACCAGATAGTCGAGCCGGCCCTGCTTCAGCGGGGCGAAGCAATAGGCGAGGTCGGGCAGCGGCGGCTGCGGCCGCTGCAGGGTAAGCACCTTGAGCCGGACGGCTTTCTTGGTCTTGGCGGCGATCGAAGCCGACCACTCGCCGTCGCGGCTGTTGAAGAGCAGGACCTTCGCGCCTTCGCCGAGCCGCATCACATGCGCGAGATAGTGGCTCTGCTGCTGTCCAGCATCGAATTCGAACCCCGGTCCGAGATCGTCCGGCACGAACAGCCGCTGCATTTTGTAGTTGGCGCGCATGGCCGAGCAATGGGCGAGGCGCGGGTTGTCGTCAAGTATCGGCGGACGGATGCCAGACCGGCGCGTAACCATGTCTCAGCACCGAAACACTTGTGGCAGGCGTGAGCAGTCGCAGCGATCGCCCGGCGAGGCGATTGAACAAGACGGGCTCGGCATAGCCTGCGAAGGACCATTCGAGCGCCTTGCTGGCGCGGAGCGCGTAGGCGGTCTCACCCTCGGCCACGACTGCTCCATCCGGCAAACCGGCGAGTTCGTCCGATGAGACGGTCGGCGGACGCCCACCGGAGGCCAGCCGCTCCTTGTGCAGCCGCTTGTCGACCATCGGCGCGCGCGGTTCGGCAATGCCGAAGACCTTTCCGAAGCGCCGCACGAAATCTCTCGCTTGGTCGCGCCGGCAGTAGAAGCAGGGCCGGTGACCGGCCGCGAGCGCCGTCACCTCGTCGAGAAAGAACAGTTCGGTCCAGCCGGCCTTTCCTCCAGGCCGATTGCGGCCCATCGGCTCGCGTCGCACGCCGCGGAATTGGCAGACGCAGATGATCCAGGCCGGCAGCGCCCAACGCTTCCTCAGAAGCGTTTTAGTCTCGGGGTCATGGACGATACCGCGATTACCGGTGAAGAGGCCGCGCTCGGGCACGGCATGGATGACGCCGAACGGATCGACCCGGTTCTGCAGTGGCATAGCTTTCTCTCCGGCGCGCGGCTTGGCTGAAACCGAGGCGGCATGATATCGCTCCCACCGTCATTTTCATGTCAGCAGGGATTCGGGGATGCGGGTGCTGGTGGTCCAGAACTACGACAATACCGGCCTCGGCCAAGTCGGCGCCGCTCTCGCGGAGGCTGGCGCCGAGCTTGACTTGCGCCGCCCCTACCAAGGCGATCCGCTGCCCCGGGACGCGAACGGTCACGATGCCATGGTGGTTCTGGGCGGGGGGCAGAATGCGCTGGCCGACGACGACTATCCCTATTTTCCCGCCTTGCTCGAATTGACGCGCGATTTCGCCGGCAAGGACCGATCGGTGCTTGGCATCTGCCTCGGCGGCCAGCTCGTCGCCCGCGCCTTTGGCGCCGACAACCACATCGGCGGTGCGGTTGAATTCGGCTGGTGCGGGGTGTCGCTGACGGCCGAAGCCAAGCACGACCCTGTTCTCGGCACCTTGCCGGAAAAGTTCCCGACTTTCCAATGGCACGACGATACGTTCGACCTACCCGAGAAGGCCGTGCGGCTTGCGGGCAATGATGTCGCGGCGAACCAGGCTTTTCGTATTGGCCGCGCCGTCTATGGCTTCCAGTTCCATTTCGAGGCGGATCGCCCGCTGGTGCGCGACTGGAGCACCTCCTTCGCGGCGCTGATCGCCGAGCGCCATCCCGACTGGACCGGCAGGCTCGACTACGAGATGGCTAGCAACGGACCGCACGCCGACGCCGCAGGGCTCGCGATCGCGCGTGCCTGGGTGGCGACGATCTGACCGTCGCACCGCCGCGGAGCGTGACATAATTGGCACGCGGCGGCAGTTCCGCCTGGGGAAAACGCACTTCATTCTTGGTTTGTGTCCGGCCGCCCGCCTAAGAGGGCGCCCTCTGTATCGTCCGTGCAACCGCGATGAACCTGTTGTGTGATCCAAGCGACACACCGGCGATACAGAATCTGCTTAGAAGCGCGAAGTCGTCGAAACATTGAGACGCATTTTATCGTTTCAACGCATTGGTAACCGCCTCGTGCACAGATGCAGAAAGCTCAACCAGAGATGACGTCCGTGAAAGCAGCGCTTTTGTCCTTTGTAATGCTGTCTGCCATCGTCGTGTGCGGCCTCGGCATTTATTCTGCCGACGCTGCAAACAATCACCAGGCCGTCGACGGCTACGGCGTCACCGCCGCGCTTCGCTAGAGCCTGATCCTTCCCGACAAAGGGAAAGCTGATCCCACACTTGGGGTCATGGCCAGAACGCCATTCCCTCGACCGTCAGAATGCGCTTTTCAGCGCCGTCGACGGCAAGTGCGCTGAGCGTTCCCGCCTGCCAGGCGAGCGTGTCGAGATTGACGCGGTTGGCCATCACCTCGACGTCCGGCACCGGCGTATGCCCGTGCACGATCACTTTGGGATACAGCCCCGGGTAATTGTGGAAGACGTCGCGAATCCAGATCAGGTCCTGCTCGTTCTGGCTTTCGAGCGGCACCCCCGGCCGGATGCCGGCATGGCAGAAGAAGAAGTCGCCGAAGCACGCTGAAAAAGACAGCGAGCGCAGGAAGTCGACATGGGCTTGCGGCACTGCTTCGACCAAGGCCGCGTGTCCGTGCGCCAGCGCCTCGTCCGACCTGCCGAACCAGCTGCTGCCGGTCGAGAGCTTCACCCCGTATGACGCCGCCGTCTGGACGCCGCCATAGCGCATGAACAGACCCTCCGGATCGGGTTTGGCAAGGAAATCGAGCATGCCGATGTCATGGTTGCCGGCAAGCATGATGTTGCGGGGATCACGGCTCCGCGCCTCGATTAGGAATTCGATGACGTTCCTCGAGTCCGGTCCGCGGTCGACATAATCGCCGAGATGGATGATGCGCCAATCGGACTTTGGTCCGTACTCCAGATCGCTTGCTATCCGGCTGTGCATGGCGGCGAGCAGGTCATGACGGCCATGCACGTCGCCGATGGCATAGATGCGTATGCCTTTCGGCCCGCGCGCGTCGAGATAGTGGATGCCGGCTTCAGTCAAGGCGACGTCTTCCCGTGTCTGTCATCACGGGAAACTAGGGCGGATCGGTGAATAAGCCCCTAGCGCCGCAGCTGGTCCTTGCCCATGTCGGTTACCAGACGCTTACCGCACAGCGCCAGCGTGATGTCCATCTCCTTGCGGATGATCTCCAGCGCCTTGGTGACGCCCGCCTTGCCCATCGCGCCGAGCCCGTAAAGGAACGGCCGGCCGATATAGGTGCCCCTGGCGCCGAGGCAGAGCGCCTTGAGCACATCCTGACCCGAGCGAATGCCGCCATCCATATGCACCTCGATCCGATCGCCGACCGCGTCGGCGATCTCTTCCAGCACCGAGATCGAGGAGGCGGCGCCGTCGAGCTGCCGCCCGCCATGATTGGACACGATGATCGCGTCGGCTCCCGTCTCGGCCGCCATCAACGCATCCTCCTTGTCGAGGATGCCCTTCAGGATCAGCTTGCCGCCCCAGCGCTCCTGGATCCAGGCGACATCCTTCCAGGACAGCTGCGGGTCGAACTGCTCCGTCGTCCAGGACGACAGCGAAGAAACGTCGCCGACACCCTTGGCGTGGCCGACGATGTTGCGGAAGGTGCGGCGCGGCGTGCCCGCTATCCCCAGGCACCAGCGCGGCTTGAGGGCGAGATCGACAATGTTGGCGAGCGTCATCTTGGGCGGTGCCGACAGCCCGTTGCGCACGTCCTTGTGACGCTGGCCGAGGATCTGCAGGTCAAGCGTCAGCACCAGCGCCGAGCATTTCGCCGCCTTAGCGCGGTCGATGAGATCGACGACGAAATCCTTGTCGCGCAGCACGTAGAGTTGGAACCAGAACGGCTTCTTGGTCACCGAGGCGACATCCTCGATCGAACAGATGCTCATGGTCGAGAGCGTGAACGGCACGCCGAATTCCTCAGCGGCCTGCGCCGCGAGCATCTCGCCGTCGGCATGCTGCATGCCGGTCAGCCCGGTCGGTGCCAACGCCACCGGCATCGCCACCTTCTCACCGATCATGGTCGATTCCAGCGAGCGGTTGCTCATGTCGACCAGCACGCGCTGGCGGAATTTTATCTTGCCGAAGTCCTCCTCGTTGGCGCGGTAGGTGCTCTCCGTCCAGGCGCCGGAATCGGCATAGTCGAAGAACATCTTCGGCACCTTGCGGCGCGCCATGTCCTTGAGGTCGGCGATGGTGAGGATGTCGCTCATGGTAGTCCCCGCGTGATCAGTGCTTAGGAGCGTTTGCGTGTCGGTTCGATGTCGCCGGCTTCCGAGCGCTGCCTGAGCCTCAGCCGTGACACGCGCTGCCAGTCGCCGCTGCGCTCGGCCTCAGCCATGGAGCGCTCGACATAGGTAATGTGGTCCATCGCCGCCTTGCGGGCTGCGGCAGGATCCGCCGCCTTGATCGCGGCGTGGATTGCCCGGTGCTGCTCAAGCAACGCCTCGCGCGCGCCGGGCACGGTGAAGACCAGCAACCGGTTCTGGAACACGCCCTCGGAGAGCAGCCGGTAGCAGGAGCGCAGCGTGTGCAGGAGGATGATGTTGTGCGCGCATTCGCAGACCGCGTGGTGGAATTCGACGTCGATTTCCGCCTCGTCGTCGAAGTCGCCGGTACGGTGCGCCTCGTCCATGCGCGCCATGATGCGGTCGAGCAGCGCCAGATCCTCGGGCGTCGCTCGCCGCGCCGCGTATTCGGCCGCGATTGCCTCGACCTCGCGCCGGTATTCCAGATAGTCGGTCACCGCCTTGCGGTGCATCGAGATCAGATCGGTCACCGGCTTGGTGAAAAGCTGGCCGATGACGTCGGCGACATGCGTGCCGCCGCCCGGTCTGGTGGTCAGCAGCCCGCGTCCTTCCAGCGCCTTCAGCGCGTCGCGCAGGATCGGCCGCGACACGTCGAACTGACGCGCCAGCTCGCGCTCGCCCGGCAGCCGGTCGCCGGTGCGCAGCACGCCCTCGAGGATCAGGCTCTCGATCTGCTGCACCACCTCGTCGGCGGTGCGCGAATGCTCGATCCTGGAGAAGATATCGCTCAATGGAAGCGCGCCTGGAAACGGAATGGATGTCGCGCAGATCTAAGCCTCCGTCGCCAACTGGTCAAATTATTTATCCAATTCGCCGAATCAGGTCGACTCCCCGGCGGCTCTGTGAATCGGCTGCAGCTGAAATTTGCTGTTTACGGCCCCTGCCGATTGCCGCAAGACAACGCGATTGCACGAAGGGTCGAAACCAGGGGGACCAGCCGTGTCGGACGCCAATCTCGAATTCCAGCCGCGTGCCCAGGGCAGCGTCATGGGCTTTCCGGCCCACGAGGGTCGCCCCGGCGCGCTAGGCGAGGTCCATGCTCGTCCGCACCCGCTGGTCGAGAAGCCGCGCGTGCTCATCCAACTCTCCTTCATGACCGAAGGCGGCTCGGCCGTCGACCTTGCCGTGCTGTCGGACCTGTCGCGGCGCTTGGGCATCGCAGCGCCCGAACGCCATGCCCGCCACCATGCCATGAAATGGGGCAAGGGCACCTTGCGCTGGGAACGGCATACGGAGTTCTCGACCTATCTCTGGGAAGGGCCGCTGGCCGAAAGCAGCCGGGGCCAGGAGGATTCGCCCTTCGGCAACGGCTTCTCGCCGCCGGGAACGGTGATTTCCGGCATCCGGCTCGAAATCCGCAAATGGACGCAGGCGAGCGAGAAGCTGATCGCCGGCTTCGATCCGACCAGCCTCTGCTATTCGCTGGTCGAGCGCGGTGCGGCGGCCATCGTCACGGACTTTCGCCAGGATGGCGACGGGCTGACCCGCATGCTGGTGCTCGACCGCGGCCTGACGCCGGCGAGCACCGGCGCCTTGTCGCAACGGCTGATCGACATCGAGACCTACCGGACGCTTGCCATGCTTGGCCTGCCGCTGGCGCTGACGCTGTCTGGCCGCGCCCGCCGCATCGAGGACCGGCTGGCGCAGACGACGCTTGAAATGAAGGCGGCCGAGACCCGCGACAGCCAGACCTTGCTCGCCGACCTCACCGAACTTGCAGCCGAATTGGAGGCCGATGCGGCATCCAGCCTCTACCGTTTCGGCGCCAGCCGCGCCTATGACGGCATCGTCAGCGAGCGCCTGGAGGCGCTGGATGAGGAGTCGGTACAGGGCTACGACACCTGGGCAGGCTTCCTGCAGCGGCGCATGGCGCCGGCGATGCGAACCTGCCGCTCGGTGGAGGAGCGCCAGGCGAACCTCTCGCGAAAACTCACCCGCGCCACCACGTTGCTGCGCACCTGGGTCGATGTCGACGTCGAGAAGCAGAACCGCGACCTGCTGGCCTCGATGAACAATCGCGCCAGGCTGCAGTTGCGCCTGCAGCAGACGGTCGAAGGTCTCTCCGTCGCTGCCGTCTCTTATTATGTCGTCGGCCTCATCGGCTATGTCGCCAAAGGCGCGTCGAGCTTCGGCCATGCCTTCCCGCCGGAAGTCGTCACCGCGGCTTCGGTGCCGGTCGCCATCCTGCTCGTCTGGTGGGGCGTGCGCCGCGTGCGCAGGATGCACTCCGAGCCGGCCAAGCATCCGGGCGAGTAAACTTCCCCTCGACCGGGAGATTTCCCGAAGACAACAGGGGGCCGCGGCGCGAGAAGCTCCAGGATCTTCCTCGACGCCAGACGAGCCGGCGGTTACGTGAGGCGAACCCCTGACCGCTTCGCGGCCATCTCCCCTCGAGGGTCCCTCAAGCGGGCAGAAGCCAGCGGCAGATTGCCGCTGCGAAAGCTCGGCCGTCGTTCGCCATCCGATTTCGACCAAAGCAGCGTTTGCAAGGAATGCTCCCGGCTGGTAAAAGATTTTGACCAGTCGAGTGGAGGAGGCTTCGATGTCCGGCCTTGCCATGCCCAAGCCAGATGCCGGGACGCTGCGCAAGCGCGCCGAGATCGTCGCCGACATGCGCATCATCGTGCCGGGCGAGGGCGTTGTCGACACGGCCACCGAGATGCGCGCCTTCGAGAGCGACGGCCTGACCGCCTACCGCCAACTGCCGCTCGTCGTCGTGCTGCCCGAGACGGTGGCGCAGGTCTCCCGCGTGCTGAAATATTGCAACGAGCGCAACATCCGCGTCGTGCCGCGCGGTTCCGGCACGTCGCTGTCGGGCGGCGCGCTGCCGCTCGAAGATGCCGTGCTTCTGGTGATGAGCCGCTTCAACCGCATCCTCGCGATCGACTATCCGAACCGTGTCGTCGTCGCCCAGCCGGGCGTCACCAATCTCGGCATCACCACCGCCGTCGAGCAGGAGGGCTTTTACTATGCCCCCGATCCATCCTCCCAGATCGCCTGCTCGATCGGCGGCAATGTCGCGGAGAATTCCGGCGGCGTGCACTGCCTAAAATACGGGCTTACCGCCAACAATGTGCTGGGCATCCAGATGGTGCTGATGAATGGCGAGGTGGTGCGGCTCGGCGGCAGCCATCTCGATCAGGAAGGCTATGACCTGCTCGGCGTCATGACCGGCTCGGAAGGCCTGCTCGGCGTCGTTACCGAGGTGACGGTGCGCATCCTGAAGAAGCCGGAGACGGCACGCGCGCTGTTGATCGGCTTTCCGACCAGCGAGCAGGGCGGCCAATGCGTCGCCGACATCATCGGCGCCGGCATCATCCCGGGCGGCATGGAGATGATGGATCGCCCGGCGATCCACGCGGCCGAGGATTTCGTCCATGCCGGCTATCCGCTGGATGTCGAGGCGCTGCTGATCGTCGAGCTCGACGGGCCGAGCGTCGAAGTCGATCACCTGATCGGCTTGGTCGAGGCGATCGCCTACCGCAACGGCTCGACCACCTGCCGCATCTCGCAGTCGGAGCAGGAGCGGCTGGGCTTCTGGGCCGGACGCAAGGCCGCCTTCCCGGCCGTCGGCCGCATCTCGCCCGACTATTACTGCATGGACGGCACCATCCCGCGCAAGCAGCTGCCGCGCGTGCTCGCCGGCATGCGCGATCTCTCCGAAAAATACGGGTTGGGCGTCGCCAATGTCTTCCATGCCGGCGACGGCAACCTGCACCCGCTGATCCTCTACGACGCCAACGTGCCGGGCGAGCTCGACAAGGCCGAGCGTTTCGGCGCCGACATATTGCGGCTGTGTGTCGAGGTCGGCGGCGTGCTCACCGGCGAGCATGGCGTCGGCGTCGAGAAGCGCGACCTGATGCCCGAAATGTTCAACCAAGTCGATCTCGACCAGCAAATGCGCGTCAAATGCGCCTTCGACCCCAGCCACCTGCTTAACCCCGGCAAGGTCTTCCCGCAGCTCCGCCGCTGCGCCGAGCTCGGACGCATGCACGTGCATCGGGGCCAGATGGCGTTTCCGGACATTCCGAGGTTTTGATGGGAACGTCCCAGAACTTGGGTTTCTCTCCCCGCTTCGCGGGGGCGAGGAACCGGAGATTGCAATGACCACCTTCACCCCATCCAGCCCCGCCGAAGTCCTCTCCACCATCCAATGGGCCACCGCGGAGGAAAGCCCGCTCGAAATCCTCGGCCATGGCTCCAAGCGGGGCATTGGCCGGCCGCTGCAGACCGAGCATTGGCTCGACCTGTCGAAGCTCACCGGCGTCACGCTCTACGAGCCGGCCGAGCTGGTGCTTTCGGCACGCGCCGGCACGCCACTCGCCGAAGTCGAAAAGCTGCTTGCCGAGAACGGCCAGCAATTCGCCTTCGAGCCGATGGATTACGGGCCGCTGCTCGGCGGCGAGCCGGGTAAGGGAACGCTGGGCGGCGTGCTGGCTTCCAACCTATCCGGTCCGCGCCGGCTCAAGGCGGGTGCGGCACGCGACCACATTCTCGGCATATCGGCGGTTTCCGGCCGCGGCGAAGCCTTCAAGTCGGGCGGCCGCGTCGTCAAGAACGTCACCGGCTACGACCTTTCCAAGCTGATGGCGGGGAGCTGGGGCACGCTCGCCGCGCTGACCGACGTCACCTTCAAGGTGCTGCCGGCGGCGGAAACGGAGGTGACTTTGGCCATTCGAGGCCTGCTCGACGATGCTGCCGTTGCGGCTATGGCGCTGGCGCTGGGCTCCAGCGCCGAGGTCTCGAGCGCCGCGCACCTGCCCGAGCGGATCGCCGCGCGGGTCGCCGCCGGCCATCTCGGCAGCGATGCCGCGACGCTGCTGCGCGTCGAAGGCTTTGGCCCCTCGGTCGTCTACCGTACCGAGGCATTGCGGAACCTGCTCAGCAAGGCCGGCCCGCTGCAGGAAATTGCCGGCGAAGCGTCGAAGGCGATCTGGCGCGACATCCGCGACTGTGTGCCTTTTGCCGATGGCGGCGCAGGGCCGGTCTGGCGCGTCTCGATGCCGCCGTCTGAGGCGCATCATATGGTGATGGCGCTGCGCATGCAGGCGGCGGTTGACGCCTTTTATGACTGGCAGGGCGGTCTCGCGTGGCTCTCGATGCGCGAGGACGACCCGGACGCGGAACTGCTGCGCGGTCTTCTTCGCAAATATGGCGGCGGCCACGCGACGCTGGCGCGCGCATCTGCCTCGCATCGCGCGGCGCTCCCCGTTTTCGAACCGCAACCGCCGTATCTGGCGGCGCTTTCCGCGCGGGTGAAGGCCGAGTTTGACCCGAAGCACATTCTCAACCCCGGCCGCATGGCGCCTACTTCCAGCTCTGCTACTCTTTCTCTGTCAACGGAGGGAGCAGCACCATGAGCAATGCCAATCCAGGCCCGGGCAGCGGCTCGCGCCAGACCGATCGCTGGCTTGAGCCGGGTCAGACCAACGCGCTGGTCATCTACATTCTCTATCTCGCCAGCCTTGTCGTCGGCGTCACCGGCATTATCGGAATCGTGCTCGCCTACATCAATCGCGGCAAGGCGGGCGGCTATGTCGAAAGCCACTACACATTCCTGATCAGGACGTTCTGGATCGGCCTTCTCTACGCGCTGATCTCGGTGGTCCTGATGATGCTCGCGATCGGCTTCCTGCTGATGTTTGCGGTTGCCGTCTGGTTCATCGTCCGCTGCATTCTCGGCCTGCAGGCGCTGCAGCGTGGCGAGCCGATCAGGGACCCGCAAAGCTGGCTTCTCGGTCAATGAGAGCATGATCCAGCAAAGTGGAAACCGGTTTGCGGAAAAGATCATGCTTAGACGATAAGGACATTTTTCGTGCAGACCAATTTTTCAGCCGCGCAGCTCGCTGACCCGCATGTCGCGGAATCGGAGAAGATCCTGCGCAAATGCGTGCATTGCGGCTTCTGCACCGCGACTTGCCCGACCTATGTAACGCTCGGCAACGAGTTGGATTCGCCGCGCGGCCGCATCTATCTCATCAAGGATATGCTGGAGAACGGCCGGCCGGCGGACAAGGAGATCGTCACCCATATCGACCGCTGCCTCTCCTGCCTTGCCTGCATGACGACATGTCCGTCAGGCGTGAATTACATGCATCTGGTCGATCATGCCCGCGCCCACATCGAGCAGACCTACAGACGGCCGCTGCTCGACCGGCTGACCCGCGCCATGCTGGCTTTCGTGCTGCCCTATCCGGGCCGCTTCCGCGCCGCACTGAAGCTCGCCCGGCTCGGCCGGCCATTGATCGGCCTGTTGGAAAAGCTGCCGACCCTGAAGCCGGTCGCCGCCATGCTAGAGCTTGCGCCGTCGTCGATCCCGCCGGCATCACGGATGGCTACGCCCGCCGTGCATGGCGGGCAGGGCACGAAACGCGGCCGCGTCGCCATCCTCACCGGCTGCGCCCAGTCGGTGCTCGATCCCGCCATCAACGAGGCGGCCGTCTCTTTGCTGACGCGGCTCGGCGTCGAGGTCGTGGTGCCGGAAGGCGAGGGCTGCTGCGGCGCGCTGGTGCATCACCTGGGCCGCGAGGATCAGGCTCTTGCGTCGGCTAGGCAAAATGTCGACGCCTGGATGCGCGCAATAGACCAGGGCGGGCTCGACGCCATCATCATCACCGCGTCCGGCTGCGGCACCACCATCAAGGATTACGGCTTCATGCTGCGTCTCGATCCGGCCGATGCGGAAAAGGCGGCTCGTGTCTCGGCGCTGGCTAAGGACATCACCGAATATCTCGCTGCCCTCGACCTGCCCGAGCCGGTGCGCAAGCCGGGCACGATCGTCGCCTATCATTCCGCCTGCTCGATGCAGCACGGCCAGAAGATTACCCGTCAGCCGAAGGAGCTTTTGGCCAAGGCGGGCTTCGTCGTGCGCGAGCCGCGCGAGGGGCATCTCTGCTGCGGCTCGGCCGGCACCTACAACATCCTGCAGCCCGACATTTCGGCCAAGCTGCGCAACCGCAAGGTGAAAAATATCGAGGCGACCGGCGCCGAAATCGTTGCCACCGGCAATATAGGCTGCATCACGCAGATCGCGTCCGCGGCGAAGCTGCCGGTGGTGCACACGATAAAATTGCTCGACTGGGCCTATGGCGGCCCGAAGCCCGATGGCGTTTCCGAGAACAGCCTGGGTGGCGCGGAATAGCTACTCAGCCGCCAGCTGGTCCGCCACACCGTAGGTCGCGCGGTAGAGCGCGCGCTGACGGCTGAGCGCCACCATGGTGTTGCGCAGCAGGATCGCCACCGTCAGCGGGCCGACGCCGCCCGGCACCGGCGTGATCCAGGAGGCGACCTCCTTGACGCTCTCGGTGTCGACATCGCCGACGATGCGGCTCTCGCCGTCCGGGCCGATTTCCGAATTGATGCCGATGTCGATGACGCAGGCGCCGGGCTTCACCATCTCGGCTTTGATCAGTCGCGGCCTGCCGACGGCGACGAACAGCGCGTCCGCGCGCCGCGCATGCGCGGCCACCGAGCGCGTCATGTGATGGCACACCGTCACCGTCGCGCCCTCGCTCATCAGCAGGAAGGCGATCGGCTTGCCGACGATCTCGGAATGGCCGACCACCACCACCTCGAGCCCCTTGAGGTCCAGGCGGGTCTCCTTGAGAAGCTCGACCGATGCGGCCGCCGTGCAGGGCGCGAGATCGAGCTGGTTGTAGACGATGTTGCCGATCGAGGCCGGATGCATGCCCTCGACGTCCTTCAGCGGGTGCACCGCCGCCTGCAGCGTCTTGATCGGGATATGCGCCGGCACCGGCCGCTGGATGATGATACCGGTGACGCGCGGATCGGCGTTGAGGCCGTGAATGGCGGCTTCCAGCTCGCCCGCCGTGATGTCGGCGGCAAAGCGCCGTTCCTCGAAGCCGATGCCGGCAAGCCCGGCCTTGGCGCGCTGGTTGCGCACATAGACGTCGACCGCGTCGGTGTCGCCGACGGTGATCGAGACCAGCTTCGGCGGGAAGCCTTCCGCTGTGGCGATGGCCGCTTCCTCGCGTACCGAAGCGATGATGCGCTGGGCGACCGGACCGCCCCTGAGATAGCGGCTGTCGTCGGACCGGGTCATAGGTGGAAACCTCTGCCTTCTGGAGCAACTCCAGAAGGGCGGTTTTCCGTCCGGAATTGCGTAAAACCAAGATTGTGCGCTGCAATAGCAGAGGTGGGCTGGGAAATCAGCCCCGAATGCGAAACATGCTGCTTCCGGGGCGACCCGTTGACGGGCTTGAAACGAAAAGGGCAGCGCGGTCTCCCGTGCTGCCCTTCGTGACTGACCGTATCCCCACACGGCCCGTCCCCCGTTAGCTCGATGCCAGTCTAAGCATGTCTCGCCAAACCGCGCTATGGCTTGGGGGCAACAGCAACCGCCAAAACTGCTCAGCGCCGCCTAACCGGCTGATTCGCAGTTACTATATCACCTCGACGGTTGTTCCGACATTGACGCGCTCGTAAAGGTCGACCACATCCTCGTTGCGCATGCGGATGCAGCCGGAGGACACCGCGCCCCCGATCGTCCAGGGCTGGTTGGTGCCGTGGATGCGGTATTCCGTGGTGCCGAGATAGAGTGCGCGCGCGCCGAGCGGGTTCTCGATGCCGCCGGCCAGATAGGTCGGCAGGTAGCGACCCTTGGCCGCCTCGCGGGCGATCATTGCCGCCGGCGGGCGCCAGTCCGGCCACACTTTCTTGTCGGTGATCTTGTGCGTGCCCGACCATTCGAAACCGGGCTTGCCGGTGCCGACACCGTAACGGCGCGCCTTGCCGTCCTTCTCGACAAGATAAAGGAAGTTCTGGTGGGTATCGATGACGATCGTGCCCGGCCTCTGCGGCCCGTCATAGGCGACTTCCTGAGGCAGGTAGATCGGGTTGATCTGTGGCCGCATCACCATGCGCTTGGCAGGCTGCCGCACGGCTGCGGTGCGCCGCTGGTCGGGCTGCGCCTGGAAAAGCCGCCGCAGCGGCTGCTGGGTCGCCTGGCGGCTCGGGCGCACGATCCCTGGCGCATGGCCGAGCTGCAGCACCCAAGGCGCTGAAAGGTCGGGGCTCACCATCACGGGCGGCCTGTCGGCATAACGGTCATTGGCGAAAGAGGTCGTCGCGCCGGCGGCAAGCACCGCGGCTGCGCCGAGCACGAAAGTGAACGCTGTCTTCATCGGAACGCACCTTGATCGTCGAACTCGTCCGAGGCAGGGGGAAAAGGCCTCGGCGTGGCGATCCTTGGCGCTGAGCGGCAAGCAAAACATGAATCGAAATGCGTAAAATGCCGACTTGTCAGTAAACTTTGTGGTGTGGTTACCGGCCGGTTCAGGAATCTGGTAAAGCCACCGTAAAACCGACGCTTTGGCGCATTAACGGACGGATTTCCCGACAATGGAACAAGAACATGCCGGCCTGCTCGACGGCCCCGACGGTATCACGCGCTGCTTCTGGCACGGCAATCTGCCGGACTATCTGCACTATCACGACCATGAATGGGGCCGGCCCGTAGCGGACGATCGCCGGCTCTTCGAAAAGATCTGCCTCGAAGGCTTCCAGTCCGGTCTCTCCTGGCTGACCATCCTGCGCAAGCGGGAGAATTTCCGCGAGGCCTTCGCCAATTTCGACTTCGACAGGGTGGCGGCGCTCACCGACAAGGATGTCGAGCGTCTGCTCGGCAATGTCGGCATCATCCGCCATCGCGGCAAGATCGTCTCGACCATCAACAACGCTAGGCGCGCCCGTGAAATGGCCGATGAATTCGGCTCGCTGGCCGCCTGGTTCTGGAAGTTCGAGCCGGGGCCTGACGAGCGGCCGAGGGTCGTCGACCTTGCGCATCTGCGCGCCAATCCGACGACGGCGGTCTCGGTCCGGATCTCGAAGGACCTGAAGAAGCGCGGCTGGAGCTTCGTCGGCCCGACCACCGTCTACGCCTTCATGCAGGCGATGGGCTTGGTCAACGACCATCTCGAAGGCTGTGTCTGCCGGGCAGAGGTGGAGGCCGAGCGGCAGAGGTTCAGGAGACCGAAATAGCGTCACCTCTACCTGCCCCTTATGGCCCCCTTGTGGGCAGGTCGCGCCGAAGGCGCGGGTCGGGTCGCAAAACCGAGCTCATCGCCTCCGACGCTACGCGTCCGCACATTGTGAGGTGGGGGAAGATCAGAGGCTGCCGGCGCTTGTCAGAAACAGCCCGGCGATGATGGCCGCCACGGCCGCAAAGGCCGGGTAGATCACCAGCAGTCCGGTCACCAGCGCGTCGCGCACCGTCGGCTTGTGGGCTTCCGCCACGACCTCGAACGGCCCTGCGGGCTGCTGTGCTGGCTTGGGGGTGGCGCTGCCGGCCGGCCGGAGCTTGGCAACCGGCTTGCTCTCGATGATGTCTTCCGTGGTCGTCATGGCCCGAACCCTTATTTCGGCGCGCTTTATGGTCCTTGATTGTGTCGGCAGCATGCCGCGCTGGTGACGCAATTGTTTCGTTCTTGGCGCCGTTTTGTTTCGAAGGCGCGGCCTTTCCTTCTCGGCACAAAGGAGGGGGACGGCGCCAACCCTTGCCGCCCAAGGCGGTATCGTCTAGGACACGCCCGCTCGAAATAAGTCAGCGTTCACATAGCGAAAAGACCCATCCATGGCCGACAAATCGGAAAAGACGAAAGCGCGCCTGCCGCGCGGTTTTGCCGACCGCAGCGCCGAAGACATCCGCGCCGTCGAGAAGATGATGGCGACCATCCGGTCGGTCTATGAGCTTTACGGCTTCGAGCCGGTCGACCAGCCGATGATCGAATACACGGATGCTTTGGGCAAATTCCTGCCCGACCAGGACCGGCCGAACGAAGGCGTCTTCTCGTTCCAGGACGATGACGACCAGTGGCTGTCGCTGCGCTACGACCTGACGGCGCCGACGGCGCGTTTCGTCGCCGAGAATTACGACCGCCTGCCGAAACCCTATCGCAGCTACCGGTCCGGCTGGGTGTTCCGCAACGAGAAGCCGGGCCCCGGCCGCTTCCGCCAGTTCATGCAGTTCGACGCCGACACCATCGGTACGCCGGGCGTCGCCGCCGACGCCGAAATGGCGATGATGATGGCCGACGTGATGGAGGCGCTTGGCATCAAGCGCGGCGACTACGTCATCCGCGTCAACAACCGCAAGGTGCTGGACGGTGTGCTGGAGGCGATTGGGCTTGGCGGTGAGGAGAATGCCGGGCGCAGGCTGACGGTGCTGCGCGCCATCGACAAGCTGGACAAGCTCGGGCCGGAAGGCGTGAGGCTGCTGCTTGGCCCGGGACGATGGGATGGCGGCAAGGAAGGCGAAGGCGATTTCGCAAAGGGCGCGGGGCTGAATGACGCGCAGGCCGAAGCGGTTCTTCTCGCAACGGCAAGGAAGGGACAGGCTGGCCAGGATTCCACCGTCGGTGCCAACCCTGTGTATCAGGAAGGCGTCGGCGAACTTGCAACGATTGAAGCTCTGGTCAGGGCTGCAGGATATGGGGAGGACCGCGTTGCGATGGACCGCTCCGTCGTGCGCGGCCTCGAATATTACACCGGCCCGGTCTTCGAGGCCGAGCTGCTGGCCGAGATCCCCAACGAGGACGGCCAGATCGTGCGCTTCGGCTCGGTCGGCGGCGGCGGCCGCTATGACGGGCTGGTCTCGCGTTTCCGCGGCGAGCCGGTACCGGCGACCGGCTTCTCGATCGGCGTCTCGCGGCTAATGACGGCGCTGAAGAACCTCGGCAAGCTCGACACTTCCGACGTCATTGCGCCGGTCGTCGTCCTGGTCATGGATAAGGATACGGAAAGCCTCGGCCGCTACCAGAAGATGGTCGCCGATCTGCGCGCCGCCGGCATTCGCTCGGAAATGTATCTCGGCGGCGCCGGTATGAAGGCGCAGCTGAAATATGCCGACCGTCGCGGCAGCCCGATCGCCGTCATCCAGGGCGGCGACGAGCGCGTCAAGGGCGAGGTGCAGATCAAGGACCTGATCGAAGGCGCGCGCCTGTCGGCCGAGATCACCGATAACGCGGAATGGCGCGCCGCGCGCCCGGCGCAGGTGACGGTAGCGGAGAGCGAGCTGCTCTCCGAGGTGAAGAAGATCCTGGCAGCGCAGGCCGAGGAGCGGGCACGTGGCAAGTAGGGCGCCAACCTCTCCTTCTCCCTTTGTGGGAGAAGGTGGCCGAGCGAAGCTCGGTCGGATGAGGGGTGTTCCAGGGAGCGCCGGCGTCTCATTCCTTCCAGCACCCCTCATCCGTCTTGGCGCTGCGCGCCAATCCACCTTCTCCCACAAGGGGAGAAGGGGAGGTGGTGCTTTATGACTTCCCGCTATCCCGCCATCGCCGCCGACGTCGCAAAACTCTTCGCTGCCCGGGACACCCACGCGGTCGAGGTGGCCGTGCTGCAGCCGGCCGATCCGTTCCTCGACATGGCGGGCGAAGACCTGCGCCGCCGCATCTTCCTGACCGAGAGCGAGACCGGCAAGACGCTCTGCCTCAGGCCCGAATTCACCATTCCGGTCTGCCTCGACCACATCGCCAGCCAGGCCGGCACGCCGCGGCGCTATTCCTATCTCGGCGAGGTGTTCCGACAGCGCCGCGAGGGCGGCAACGAGTTCTTCCAGGCCGGCATCGAGGATCTCGGCGATCGTGATACCGCCGCCGCTGACGCGCGCTCGCTGGCCGACGCGCACGCGCTGCTCTCGCTGGTGCTGCCCAGCGTGCCGCTCGCCATCACGCTCGGCGACCAGACCTTGTTCGAGGCGGTGCTGGCCGCGCTCGGCCTGCCGCGTGGCTGGCGCATGCGCCTCGCCCGCGCCTTCGGCTCGGCGTCGATGCTGGAAGCGGCCCTTGCCGACCTCGCCAATCCGCCGCGCAACAGCCAGCTGTCGGGTCCGGTGGCCTTGCTGGTGCTCGACAGCGATACCGACGGCCTCGCCGCTTATATCGCCGCCGGCATGGAAGAGGCCGGGCTGTCGGCCTCCTCGGGCCGCGCCCCGGCCGACATCGCGCGGCGGCTGATCGAGAAGGCGCAACTGCGCAGCGTGCGGCTGTCCGACGAGGCGTTCTCGGCGTTGAAAGGATTTCTCGAGATCGACGTCGCGCTGGGCGGAGCAACTGAGGCGCTGGAAAAATTCGCCGCCGCTGCCGGCCTGTCCCTTGGCGCGGCGCTCGAAAATTTCGCGGCCCGCGCCGAGGCGATCGCGGCGCATGGCCTGCCGGTCGAAAAGATCCGCTATGACGCCGCCTTCGGCCGTCCGCTCGATTACTATACCGGTCTCGTCTTCGAGATTGCTGCCCAGGGTGGCGACCGTCCGCTGGTGGGCGGCGGTCGTTACGATCGGCTGCTGACGCTGCTCGGCGCGAAGAAGCCTATCCCCGGCGTCGGCTTCTCGGTGTGGCTCGACCGCATCGAAGCATTACGGGAGCCCACGCGATGATCACGCTGGCGATCCCATCCAAGGGCCGTCTCAAGGAGCAGTCGCTTGAAGTCCTGGCCAAGGCCGGACTGGCGGTCACTCTGCCCGAGGACGACCGCAAATACCGCGCCCGTATCGACGGCCTCGACAATGTCGAGGTGGCCTTCCTCTCGGCGTCCGAGATCGCCGGCGAGATCGGCCAGGGCGCGGTCGATCTCGGCATCACCGGCGAGGATCTGCTGCGCGAAAACCTCGCGGGCTGGGAAGCGCGCGCCGAGATCGTCGCCCGTCTCGGCTTCGGTCATGCCGATGTCGTCGTGGCGGTGCCGGATATCTGGCTCGACGTCGCTACCATGGCCGATCTCGACGATGTCGCCGCCGATTTCCGCCAGCGTCATGGCCGGCGGCTCAGGATCGCTACCAAATACTGGCGGCTGACGCAGCAGTTCTTTTCGCTGAAGCACGGCATCCAGGTCTACCGCATCGTCGAAAGCCTCGGCGCCACCGAAGGCGCACCGGCGGCCGGCCTTGCCGACGTCATCGTCGACATCACCACCACCGGCTCGACGCTGCGCGCCAACCATCTCAAGGTGCTGGGCGATGGAATAATCCTGAAGTCGCAAGCCTGTCTCGTTGCTTCCAGGAAGGTCCGCGACGCGGCCGATGAGGCACAGTTGCGTGGCATCGCCACGAAGATGGCTGCGCTGGTCGCTTAACCCATACCTTCGGCGGGTTTCCACCGTCCCGGCAGGCTGATAGGCTGGCTCATCCCGGGAGGTGACGGCGATGGCGATCAAACTCGACGAGCTCATGAACGCCACCAATCTGCGCGGGCGCGGAACGCATGGCACCTTCATTGCTCCGATGGACGGCAGGGCGCATGTCTCGGGCGACCGTTCGACGCCGTTGCTCGACAAAACCATTCCGGAACTGTTCTCCGATACGGTGAGCAGATACGCCACGCTCGATGCCGCCGTCTTCGTCGGCCAAGACAAGCGCTTCACCTGGAGCGAGCTGTCGGATGCGGTCGACGCGCTGGCCGCCGGCTTCCTGGCGCTCGGCCTGGAGAAGGGCGATCGCGTCGGCATCTGGTCGCCCAACCGCTGGGAATGGCTGGTGACGCAGTTCGCCACCGCGCGCATCGGCCTGATCCTGGTCAACATCAACCCGGCCTACCGGCTCAGCGAGCTGGAATATGCGCTCAACAAGGTCGGTTGCAAGGCGCTGGTCACGGCGGTCAGCTTCAAGACCTCCGACTATCTCGGCATGATCGAGACGCTGGCGCCGGAGATCGCCAAGGCCGAGCCCGGCAAGCTCGAGGCAGAGAAGCTGCCATCGCTGAAGATCGTCATCCGCATGGGCGAGGACAACTCGCCCGGCATGTTCAATTTCGGCGATGTGCTCGCAATGGCCGGACGCGACGAGCATGACAGCCTCGATCGCATCTCCGAAAGCCTGAGGCCCGGCGACGCCATCAACATTCAGTTCACCAGCGGAACGACGGGCGCGCCGAAGGGCGCGACACTCACCCATTCGAACATCGTCAACAACGGCAGCTTCGTCACCTCGGCGATCAAGCTCACCGTCGACGACCGGCTCTGCATCCCTGTGCCGCTCTATCATTGCTTCGGCATGTCGATGGGCACGATGGGCTGCGTCACCAAAGGCGCCACGATGGTCTTCCCGGGCGAAGGTTTTGACGCGGGCGCGACGCTCAGAGCCGTCGCGCAGGAACGTTGCACCGGCCTTTATGGCGTGCCGACCATGTTCGTCGCCATGCTCGATCATGCCGATTTCTCTAGCTTCGACCTCTCCAGCCTGCGCACCGGCATCATGGCCGGCTCGCCATGCCCGATAGAGGTGATGAAGAAGGTGGTTTCGCTGATGCATATGGCGCAAGTGACCATTGCCTATGGCATGACCGAGACCAGTCCGGTTTCTTTCCAGAGCAGCGTCGACGACCCGCTGGAAAAACGCGTCTCCACGGTCGGCCGCATCCATCCGCATGTCGAGGTCAAGGCGATCGGCGCCGATGGCGCCACCGTCCCGGTCGGCGAGCCGGGCGAGCTCTGCACACGCGGCTATTCGGTGATGAAGGGCTATTGGGACGACGCGGAAAAAACCCGCGAGGCGATCGACGCTGACGGCTGGATGCACGCCGGCGACCTCGCGACGATCGACGCGGAGGGCTATTGCAACATTGTCGGCCGGGTGAAGGACATGGTCATCCGCGGTGGCGAGAACGTCTATCCGCGCGAGGTCGAGGAATTCCTCTACCGCCACCCCAAGATCAAGGAAGTGCAGGTCTTCGGCATTCCCGACGACAAATATGGCGAGGAGATCTGCGCCTGGATCGTGCTGAAGCCCGGCCAGATCGCCACCGCTGAGGAGATCAAGGCCTTCTGCAGCGGCCAGATCGCGCATTACAAGGTGCCGCGCTACATCCGCTTCCGCACCGAGCTGCCGATGACAGTGACCGGCAAGCCGCAGAAATTTCTGATGCGCGAGGCAATGGTGGAGGAACTGGGGCTGGTGGCGCAGAAGACGGCGTGAAGCGGGATTGATCCGGAAATATTCAGCCTTTGCAAAACGCGCTCGAAGCGCAACTGCCGACCACGCGTTTGGATGGGATTATGGACAACGAGTTCCCAAATTTCGCGGCGCTGAAGGCCGCCAAAACTGAAAACGTGGACTATCGCATCGTCGTGCGGCGTGGCGCTCGAACCGGCAATGCGATCGTCCTCGCGCCGCACGGTGGGAAGATCGAGCCCCGCACCTCCCTGATTGCCGAGACGGTGGCAGGGAGCGATCTGGATCTGTATTGCTTTGAAGGACTGATGCCGCAAAACAATCGCGAGTTGCACATAACGTCAAATAACTTTGACGAGGAATCCGCGCTCGACTTGGTGCGGGCGAAGTCGATTGTCGTCGCTATCCACGGTCGCCAGGATCGGGACGATCCCTCGACAATCTATATGGGCGGCAAGGATGCCGCGCTGATTACAGAGATAGTTCGGCGCCTCCAGGAAGCCGGCTTCAACACCAAAAGGGACAACCATATTTTTCCAGGCATCGGCGATTTGAACATCGTCAATCGTGGATTGACCGGCAAAGGAGCGCAGCTGGAGATACCCTTCTCCCTGCGCCAGCGGCTGGGGAACGAGCCGGAACTTTTGGGAAAATTCTGCACGGCGGTTCGCAAGGCGATTGACACCGTCGATGCCAGAAGCTGTTCGATCGTGTCCTAAAGCCGCCTCACCCAGACCGGCAAGGGGAGTACGCCACGCACGCGTGAAGTCCTAGCACGGGTGCTTTGTGGATGGTCGTTTCGGTGCGCTGGAACAGCCGGCGCCGCAACTCCTCGCGCATCCTCGGCAGCAGCGGGTCGGCTTTCTGCAAAGAAGTCGAACGCCGGGTGATCGGTCCGTCCACTTCGCAATGATGTCGGCTGGGGTGCTTCCCACAGGCTTTTCCGCTAAATTCGCGGAAACGCAGGGGCTTCAATGACTGGTTTCGCGCGGTCGGTGACTTCCTACACGATGCCATTGGCCGCCCTGGTGACGGCTGTCGCGGTCAGAGCCAGCGGCCTTTCGGTGGACGAAGGTTCGCTGAACATCAGGATTGTCGTTGGAGCGCTTTCGAGTGCGATCATGTTCATCACAATTTTCGTGGTGCTCGACCACGCCGAGGCAGTGGCCCGGCGCGTGGGGGAGCCGTACGGGACGTTGGTGCTGACCTTTGCCGTGACGGCAATCGAAGTGTCGATCATCGTTTCCATGATGCTGCATGGAGAGAACAACCCGACATTGGCGCGCGAGTCCGTCTTCTCGACGGTGATGATTATCTCTACCGGCGTCGTCGGTACGTGTCTCACGCTTGGCGGCTGGCGTCATCGCAAGCAGGCAATCGTTCGGCAAGGGACCAGCGCGTATCTCGCGGTTCTGATCGCGCTGACTGTCATGACGCTTGTCCTGCCGACCTACACCCAGACGACGGATCCAGGCACGTTTTCGGCGGGCCAGCTTGGTTTTGTGAGCGTCCTTTCAGTGCTGCTCTATGCAAGCTTCGTGTTCGCCCAGACCGTTCGGCACCGGGACGACTTCGTCCAGGAACAGGCGCACGACGTTTCGATGCGAACTGCCCTTCACGAAAGCCTTTCTGTCGGCGTTCTGCTGCTGGTGAGCGGGCTGATCGGCATCGTCATGCTGGCCGAGCAGGTCGCCGCCGGTGTCGAGGACACGCTCGTTGCCTACCAGGTGACCCAGGCCGACAGTATCGTGGGAGCGATGATCGCCGGGCTGGTTTTGATGCCGGAGGCCATTTCGGCGGTTCGCGCCTCGCTCAACAATGAGCTGCAGCGCGGCCTCAACGTTGCGATGGGTTCGGCCTGCGCCACCATCGGTCTGACGATACCGGCGGTGGCGGCCGCCAGCCTGCTGAC
>NZ_RZSV01000002.1:0-55859 GCF_004023205.1 Mesorhizobium sp. M1A.F.Ca.IN.020.03.2.1
TAGCATTACTGCTCAGATGTATTCCCAACTGAGTTTTCGCCCTTGGAGGCAAGCGACTCACCAGCAATCGCCGGCCATTAATCCTGGCTAGCATCGACCCCGACGAGGCGAGCCGCGGCGTTGCCGATCGGCATGTCGATGACCGTGATTGCGCCTTCGGCAAGGAAACGACGTTCGTTTCTGGTCAGCGTAGCCGAATCGATCACCGCAAAATGTGGGCCAGTGGAGCGCTTCATCATCTGTCTGGCATATGTGCGCAGCATCTGATCGTTGAAGCGACAGCCAACGAAGAAAAAGCCCCGGTTGACGCGCCGTTGCTTCACCACGTCCGGGATCGGCGTCTGGATATCAATTTCGGTTAGGACTTCGACGTAATCGGAATCAGCCACGAGGAAGTTTGCGGCCGGCCTGACGCTGCCGTGCGGCGCATAGAGCACCGTCCTTGCCACTTGTTCGGCGTCGAGTTCTGTTCCTGACAAATCGTAAGTTCTCGTCCAGATGTTACCAATTCCGGTCGCGCGCGTGGTTCCTTGTATCTCGACAACGTCTGTTTGGCCGGCCGCTGCAAGGGCTGCCCGCATGGCGCCATCGTACCAGCTGTCGATGATGACAGACAGTTGAAGGGTTGCGAGCCAGGCGTGAAGAACGGTCGGCTCGGCGGGGGCTGCGAATATCTCCGCCATCCACGCTTGAAGAGTCCGACGATGTCGGCGCTGCTCGATAAACTGCGCGACCGACCACATATTGGTGCGAATCCTGGAAGGGGCAGGCGCCCGCTTGTTGAGTGCCGCGGCGACATCTTCCGGGGTGCAAGGTACAGGTGATTCCGGCGCGCTAAGCTGCAGAAGACCAGGACCGAGATAGGGGATCACTCGATCGGCCTTGAGAGCGCCCTTCAGCAGGTCAATCAGCTTTTTGGCAAAACTGCCCCGGACGACGACGAGATGGTCCCAGCTCAGCATCGTGTTCATACGCGTTTCCTCTCCGCCACTGAACCCACCGGCATCAGGCCCCGTCGGAAATCTTCATCGCCTCGACCGTGATCGGCAAACGCGTATCGCGCGGAAGGTCGGGCAGCATGAGCCGCCAACCATTCCTGAGCGTCACGGTCCCGCCCCATAAGTCTGCGTTCTCAATCTCGGTGATCGGCTCTTCGAGATCCTTCTTGGGGACATAAGCCGACAAGCCAGTAGCGGTCCTGCGAATCATTACTTTCATCCGGCTGTTCCTCCGTTGGAAATGCCTTCAGCTCCGCAGGGAACCTCGACTTTGTCGAGGCTAATGAGTTCGCGCGCTCGCATGCCGACGACCGTGCCACGATCGATCCATTCGACCGCATAGATGAAGAATTGCTGGAGAAAGGTTCCAATGTCGCGCACGTAGCCTTCGTCGCCCTTCCGCACGAGGTTTTCGCCGATCTCCTTGCCGGGATAGGTTCCGTCGTTTTTTATGTGGCGTGTCGCACGGACCCGCTCACCCTGCATGAACCGTGGCGGTCTGCCGATTTCGACCTCCTGTTCGCGTCTGGACCACATGCTGTCCATTCCTTTCTCGAGGCTTTTGGTGTGGTCGCGGTTTGCAGGCGTCCTCGTGCGGCGAACCCGACCTTCGGTAGGAATCAAGCGGGAACGCAGGTTTTCGGTACCGGACAGACCGACACGCATTGCTGCGTATCGAAGGCCTCCTTGCATTCGGTGCACTTGTTTGGATCGATCACATAGGCGTCGCCCTTGAAATTGATCGCTTCCGAGGGACATTCGAACTCGCAGGCCCCGCATTGGGTACATTGGGATGCGATGATCTTGAAAGCCATTCTAACTCCTGGTTATCGGACGAGACGGCTCAGGCCGTCGCCGCTAGTGGTCTGATCCCAAACTCGGCCGCGTAAAGTGCGCTGACTGCGGTCTCGATATAGTCATGGGCATAGGCGTCGGTTGCGCGCAGTCCAGCTCGCGAGAGTTGTTCCTTCGGGCGATTTCCGATCTTGGCGCATAGCACTATGTGTATGCCTTCCAGCGCAGCGATGACGCCCTCGAGGATGGCGTCTTCGCCCCCGCCTCCGAGGCAATACCGCTCGACCTTCCGATGCCCGACCAAGCTGATCCCTCTAGGCGAGACTTCATAAACTTGGAATTCCTTCGCGTGGCCGAAGTGTTCGTTGACGCGTCCACCTCCCTTAGTGGCCACCGCAACCAGAAGCGACTTTTCGGAGTCTGTTGCCTTGACCATACCGATGGCTTCGCTCCTCGCCGCCTCATGATCACGGCGCTCGTGTGCGACCACCTGCCGATAGGCCTGACGCTTGCCAGCCTCGTAGGTGACACCGTCGGGAATCCCGTCCAGCGTGAATTCCTGGCCACGATCTTCACCGAGCAGGCCGACAGCATCTGCCCGGCACTGCCGGCAGTGGCGCATCAACTTGGCGCCACCTTCAAGTCGATCCTGAAGAGCCATCATCTCCATTGCCGTTGGGCCGCGCTGCCCGATGAGTCCGTAGTGGGTGCCGTGCGCCGGGTCCGAAATCAGAGGCATCACGTTGTGCAGGAACGCGCCCCGCTCCTTCACCATTTCGTTCACCTCAAACAGGTGCTGGTCGTTCACTCCAGGAATCATCACCGAGTTGATTTTGGTGAGGATGCCGCGCGCGCTCAGCATCTCCAGGCCCAGCATCTGCCGCGCGTGCAAGATTCGAGCCGCTTCGATGCCGAAGTAGCGGCGATTTTCATAAAAGATCCAAGGATAGATCTTTGCGCCGACTTCCGGGTCGACCATGTTGATGGTGATCGTCACGTGATCAACATTCATTTCGGCAAGCTCGGCGACATGGTCCGGCAGCACGAGCCCGTTGGTGGAGACACACAGCTTTATGTCGGGAATTTCCCTGATGACGCGGTCGAACGTTGCCTTCGTTTTCTCCCAATCGTAACAGGCATCCCCCGGCCCAGCGATGCCAAGAACCGAAAGCTGCGGAACTTCGTTGGCAACCGCGATGACCTTGCGTAGCGCTTGGTCGGGCGTCAGCTTCTCAGACACAACGCCAGGCCGGCTCTCGTTGGCGCAATCGTATTTGCGATTGCAGTAGTTGCACTGGACATTGCAAGCCGGCGCGACCGCCACATGCATACGCGCGAAATAGTGATGCGCTTCCTCCGAAAAGCAGGGGTGATCCTTGATCTTGTCCCAAATAGCCGGATCCACATCGCCCGGGCTGGTCGGCGACGAGCCGTAGGAGGACGGTGCGCAGCCACCGGATTTCGCGGCTGCCAGAAAACCCTCGGATGTCGTGCTGGTCGGCCCCTCAATCGAAACTGTCGGTGAGGACATCAAACGGCTCCGTTGCTGGTAACGTCGCGGTTCAAGGTGCAAGAGCCATACCAACTTAAAAAAGCGGCTTCAGTTCACTATTTGGGTCGATGTCGGATTGTGTGAGGCCGGCGCGACACAATTTTGTCCTGCTTGCGACAGTGCAAGTCCAAATCCGTTCAGAAGCACAAAGCACTCCTTGTCGCGCAGAGGGCGCGCAAGACCACTGGCCTGACGATTGGCTCATCAGGCTCTTAGAATTTCCTTCACCTCGATACTATGCCGGCGTATCGCCTAGCCGACTTGTCGCGGCGTGAGGCGGAGAATTCGAGCCGCATTAGCCTGAACCCAGCCGGCCTTCTCCATTGTGTCGATCAGCCGGTCACGCTCCGTCCGTCGCGGTCCCAGCGCCGGTCCGGCCGTATCGTTAGAATCGCAACCGGCTATCTCGTGTTCAGGGGCGCCGATGCGCCTAACCGGCTTCGTGCTGGGCCGTGAGAGCTCGTCGATGCCATTGCCACGTTCCGAAAGATTGGTTCCTTCCAGAGGAGAACGCGCAAGTGTGGCTGTTCTTTACACGCTAGTTCTCCAGCTCGCGGACGTTGCCGCGGAAATAGCATTGCGAGATCAGCTCAACTGCCGACGGCGTAAAGCCATGGTTCTCCATATTTCAAAAGTAAGCGCTGTGTCCTTCCAGGAGTGCCCGCGATCTGTGGGCCTGCCGATTCTGAGGTGGATCGGAGATCGGCTTGTGTCTGAACTTGAACTTTACGATTGACCCTGAGCGGCAGCCTCGCGTTTCAAGGTGATCAACGGCGCTGTTAGTCGGCAGGCATTGGTCGATGGACGACAAGGGACGGAGTCATCGCCGAGACCCTGGGGCCGAACGTGGTGATCTCGGAGGTTGCCCGGCGCTACGGGCTGCGGCCGCGGCGGAACGCTCGCAAGCTTGCGACGTCGGCAGGACAGGCCACTCCCGCCTTTGTTCCGGTGGTGGTTTCGGTGGCGCCACCGGAACGACCCGTTGGGCCTACATCCGTGCACCAGAACTCAAGGCCGCGGCCTGAGAATCGGCCGCCGCTCACCCTTTACTTGGTTCCTCAGCCGACAGCGCTAAGAAGGAGAGCAACTTCCGTCGGTGCGAGGATCATTGCGTCGTGGCCAGTGGCGAGTTCCTGCCACGCCCAGCCATCCTGCTTCGCGACCCATTCTCGCGCTCCCGCCATCGGCGGGTGGAGTGGATTAGTGCAGACGACATAGGTTCGGGGCCTGCCGTTGCCGAGCGGGTGCTCGAGCTTAAGTCCGCTTTCGTAGGTGCCTGCCGGATGCGGTGTTATCCGGCGCCGCACCCAGTCCGTGAGCGAGTGTCCCTCGGGAATGCCGAATGCTGTTGGCGGCGGAGTCGGCATGAAGATACCCCGTCCTTCCTCCGCAACCAATTTTCGACGGGCGGCGACGATGTCGGGGGGCATGGTGCTGAATACACTTTGACCGCTCTCGACGATGGCGCCGTCGAGATAAACGAGATGGCTGATATGGTCGGGTATCCGGTCGGCGGCGCCGGTGATGCTGATGCCGCCTAGACTGTGACCGACAAGGATCACATCGCTCAGCTCTTCCGTCACAATGTGGTTGACGATGTCGGTCACGAATGTGTCGGGCGTGATGTCCTTGCACAGCAAATGTGCGCGTTCGCCGACACCTGTCTGGGTCGGCGTGGTCACGTGGTATCCCATCTTGCGAAGATTGGCGGCCACGTCCCGCCAACACCATCCGCCATGCCAGGCACCATGCACTAGCACATACGTCTTTGTCATGGGTTGTGCCGTTCCACTTGCTCACCGGCCGTTGTGGCTGCCATCCGGCACGATGGCCGGACGTTGTCCCAAAGGGGCTCGACCACGTGACCGGTGGTAAGTCCGGCGCACAGGGCACCGCCGTGGCCTGAGGACACCGCTAACGAGTCGAGGAAATTTGAATTGCGAAAGGCCAATATTCACTAGCTCTTTGCAAGTGGATGGAGAGGCTCATGGTGTGCCGCAGTTGCTCGCTGCCGGCATGCTCTTGGCACGGTCCCGGCTGATCATCCGAACTTGAACAGGACACCAAAGCCGCCGCGCGGATAGTTCCACTCGATGTCGCCGCCTTTCTCGCACAATATCCGGCAGGTGCCGCATTCCATGCAGCCGTCGGCGGTGATCTCGACTTGACCCTTGTCATTCAACTCATAGCATTTCGCTGGACAGACGTAGGTCAACGCAAGCAAGTTCGCGCTTGGCTTGTCGTGCGGTCGCACTATAATATGGGGGCGGCCGGAATCGACCAGATAGCGGTTCTGGTAAAGCTTGTCCTCGACACGAACCTTCGTCACTGCGATCGTCATCTTGTACCCTCTTCAGCGCCATGCCAATGCCAGGCGGACCGCGTCGCTGACCAACCCCCAGCGCGAGCGCGCGTTGATGAAGGCGGCCGTGGTGTTCTTTTCCTTCTCGATCTTCGGCGTGCCGTCGACACGCATGAAGTTCTGAGCGGCATGCGACATCAACCGCGGATAGCTGTCAAAAAAGTTGCTGGAATTGGTGTGGAGTAAGGCTGGCATGTCCTTGTATTTCTTAAGATCCTTGATCACAAAGGAGTCATCCAGCATCGTCTTGTAGAGCGCAAGGTTCGCTTTGGTCATAGGACCGTTGCGGCTTTTGACTTTGATGATCGCCTCAGCCGCGACACGACCCGAGGTCATGGCAAGGTTCGAACCCTCACGGTGAATGGCATTGTTCAGTTGCGCTGCGTCGCCGACGATGACCCAACCGTCGCCGAAGAGCTGCGGAATGGCCCTGTAACCACCTTCGGGGATAAGATGGGCGGCATATTCTTTCACCTCCGAGCCAGCGATCAGCGGCCGGATCGAAGGATGGTTTTTCATCGCATCTAGGAGGGCGGACGGGCTCTCCATCGTCGCGGCGAAATCCGAGACCAGGCAGCCGATGCCGAGTGAAATCGACTCCTTGTTGGTGTAAAGGAAGCCGAGCCCGGCCATGCTGCGAGAGATCGTGCCCACGGCCTCGATTACGCAGCCTTCATCGCCCTTGACACCGAACCGCTGGCCAATGACCTCTTCGGGCAAGAAATGCATTTCCTTGACGGCAAGCGCCACGGTCTCCGGCTTCGGCATCTCGCGCAGGCCTGCGCGAGTGCCAAGCAATCCCGACACCCCTTCTGCGAGAACGACCACATTCGCGAAGACCACTCCGCCAGCCCGGTCTGTGCGGACGCCGATCACCTTGCCATTGCCATCACGGACGAGTTCCGTCGCGGTCGTCTCACACAGGACCGTCGCGCCAGCCTCGCGCACCTTGCGGGAAAACCATTTGTCGAACTGGGCGCGGATGATCGTGTAGCGGTTGGGTTTCGCCTCATTGAAGTCGTCCGACCGGTAATGAATTCCGGTGTGAGACGTGTCGTCCATCACCCAAAGTCGCTGTTCGACCAGGTGCCGCTCGAGGGGCGCATCATCCCGGAAGTCCGGGATGATCTTCTCCAGCATGTTCGCGTACATTATGGCACCCTGGACGTTCTTAGAGCCCGGATATTCCCCGCGCTCCAACTGCAGTACCTTCAGCCCCTGGCTTGCCAAAGTGTAAGCAGCTGCGTTTCCGGACATGCCGGCTCCGACCACAATGGCATCGAATTGTTCAATCATGTCCTCTCCCTCAACTCGCAAGCTTGTCTCGACTGTGCGGCGACAGCCGCCGGGTGAAGGCTTCCGTCAGTGCGGGCAGGAAGCGGATTGCATCCGTGACGATCCCGAGGTGGGCGAACTCGAAAATCGGCGCGTTCGGATCGGTGTTGATCGCGACGATGAGATCGGCCCCCTCGACCCCAACTCGGTGCTGGATGGCGCCGGAAATTCCGGCCGCGATGTAAAGCTTCGGTCGAATGGTCTTGCCAGTTTGGCCAATCTGCCGATCAGCCGGCATCCAGCCCTTCTGGACCAAGGGGCGCGAACAGCCATGCTCGGCGCCGATCGCTCGCGCAAGTTTCTTCACAAGCTGAAGGTTCTCCGCCGCGCCGAGACCGAGGCCTCCCGCAACCACGACATCCGCATAGGCAAGATTTGCCATTGCCGACTGGTTATCCGGCAGGAAGCCGAGGACTTTGGTGACGATATCGTCCTCAACGAGCGACAGCTTGTGCCGCATGACACGCCCGACCGGCTTATCCACCCGCTGCGGCATAGGCATGACCCTTGGTCGCACCGTCGCCATTTGCGGCCGGTAGTTTAGTGTATAGATCGTACACAACAACGAGCCACCAAAAGTCGGACGGGTCGCGGCGAGTGAACCGTCGGAATCTACATCAAGTTCTGTGCAGTCGGCCGTGAGCCCCGTCTGCAGGGTCGTCGCTACCGAGCCCGCAAGATCCCTGCCCAGTGTGGTCGCGCCGAGAAGGAGGATTTCGGGTTTATGGGTATTGACCAGATCCGTGAGCGCCTTGGCGAACGGCTCGTTCCGGTAGTCGGCGAGCGGCGGCGCATCGACGATGTAGACAAGATCCGCCCCGTAAGCGAAGGCCTCGGCAACAGCGTCCTCGACCATCTCGCCCGGCGGTCCCAGCACGACGCCCGCGAGCTGGACTTCAAGCTTGTCGGCTAATTTGCGGCCTTCACCCAGCAGTTCGAATGATACAGGATGCACATTGCCGCGTTCGAGCTCGAGGAAGACCCACACGTGCCGGTAGTCTTTGAAACGGTCGGGAAGTTCTTTCTTTACACCGGAACGGCCGGGGGCGAGGCGAGGGGTAGCTTGGCTTGCGGTCGACATTTTCTGCTCCTGGCCGTCACGTGCCGCTGTTGAAGGCCAACTCATGTTCCAGCGCCGGCCGGCGGGTTAAGATATTGGCGATGAGTTCATCGGCGATGTCCTGCAAGCACTTTTCCGCGGTGTCGATCTGCGCCGCGCTTTCTGCCCGTGCGGTGGGGGCGAAAACACGCTTGACGACTGTCGGCGAGCCACGCAGACCGCACCGGGTGAGATCATCAATGCCGGCGTCGGCTGCAGTCCACTTCACGACTTGGCTGCGCGCCGCGCAAAGAGCCTGCTGGAGCGAGCCCCGGCGGATTTCGTTGGTGTCTTCCAGCATGGTAATGAGGCAAGGGAGTCTGCTCTTCAGCAACTGGGTGCCGCCTTCGGCGCGACGCGCGACTTCGATCTCGCGCGTTTTGAGATCGATGGAGGCAATCTTCGCGACATAGGTAAGTTGCGATAGATCCAGGCGCTTGGCTATGCCGGGTCCGACCTGGGCGGTATCGCCGTCAATCGTCTGCTTGCCGGTGAAGACGATGTCCGGCCTGCCGAAAGTCTCCCCAATTTTTGCGATTGCTTGCGAAAGAGCAAAGGAGGTCGCCAGCGTATCGGATCCGGCAAAATAGCGGTCCGTCAAGAGAACTGCTCGGTCAGCACCGTAACCGAGCGCCTTTCGCAGCGAGTCCTCCGCCATGGGCGGACCCATTGTGAGCACAGTAACCTCGCCACCATGAACGTCGCGCAGTTTGAGCGCTTCTTCGAGGGCGAACAGGTCGTAAGGATTGATGATGGTCGGCACACCCTGACGCATGATCGTGTTCGTCACCGGGTGGACGCGGATCTGTGCCGAATCCGGCACCTGCTTGATGCAGATTACGATGTGCATTGGCGATTTCTCTAAGCTCCCAGTCCGGATGCGTGCTTGGCGGTTCACCTCATGCCTGCATCGTTCATGCCAAGTCTTCTTCCTGCCTCTATTCCAGAAGGTGGCTTCGTTTGCTTCCGAGGAGGCGTCATGAGGACTGGATTTGTCGACTTCTCGACATTGTCGCGCCGCAGCCGTGTCGGGCTCATTACTTTCCGAACCGCTTCAGTGCAGAGTCGAGAGGGACGAAGGCGCGGCCAGGTGCGGCACATATGTTTGGATCGTGGTCCCTTAGCACCTTGAACACACGTTGCGTGAGCGGCGAGGAAGTCGCGAAATCTTCGTAGGCGTGTTCCAGCTTGGCGCGTACCCGCGCGGCGATTACCTGGTCAGGCAGACCGGAGAAATCTTCTTCGGCAAGGTATTGGCCCACGCGCTTCATGATATGGAGCCGCGAGACATTCATCACTTTCGGGTCGTAGGAGACGCCAAGGCAGGCGAAGAAGTCCTCCGCAGCCGACAGCCCCTTCAGTCGCGCCAGGATATCGGTGGGATCGATCGGGCGGCTGTCAGCGGAGCAGTTCATTGTATTCTCCCGGCACGAAATTGTGGTGTCGATGCGTTGGTGACATTGCTGACGGCGTGCCGACCTCTGGCACGGGGGCTGGGCAAGAGACTTGGCGATCTCAAGCTTTTCTGAAGTGGTGAAGGCGACCCCGGGTTTGACCGCTCTCCATTGCGCAGGGTCGTCACGTTGAGGAAGACCTCACGGCTCGTCGGCTATTGTGCCGCTCGGACCCGGGCCGGAATGAAGCTGTTCTGCACCTCGCCCGCACAGTCCAGCACTGGGAACGGCCCGTAGCTTCTCGGTGATCGCAGGCAGGACCTCAAGCACGCGGTCTACGTCATCTTCGCCGTTGTCACGCGACAAGGAGAAGCGGACTGCCCCACATGCCGCGTTCATAGCGATCAGAACATGGCTCGGTTCCAGTGAGCCAGAGGCACAGGCGGACCCGGCGGAACAGGCGATTCCCAGCCGGCTCAGGACAATTGGGATTGCATCGCCTTCGATACCTTCGAATCCAATGTTTGCAGTGTTTGGCAATCGCTCTTGCGGATCGCCGTTGATGGATGTGTTTGGGATGCGCTGGATGATCCCCTTCTCAAGGCGGTCGCGCAACCATTTTATTCGTTTTGTCTCGTCCATGAATTTCAAGGCGAGTTCGGCCGCCATGCCCAGTCCGACTATGCCGGGTGTGTTTTCAGTGCCTGCACGCCGGTCGCGCTCTTGGTGCCCACCCTTGATCATGGAGGAGAAGCGCACGCCACGTCTTACATAAAGCGCGCCTATCCCCTTTGGACCATGCAGCTTGTGGGCGGAGAGCGACAGCATGTCGATCGCGGTCGATTTCAGCTCAATCGGAAGCCTTCCGACCGCCTGCACTGCATCAGTGTGGAAAAGCGCGCCGACTTCCCTGGCTAGATCGGCAAGCTCAACCACGGGAAAGATCGTACCGGTCTCATTGTTCGCCCACATTATCGAGACGATTGCCACTTGTGGGGTGAGGGCGGTTCTGTAGGCGTCCAGGTCGAGCCGGCCGTGGTGATCGACTGGGATAATGTGCACCTTGACGCCGCGCGTCTTTTCAAGGTGCGCGCACAACTTCAGAACGGCCGGATGTTCAACCGCGGAAGTCACTATTTCCGTTCGGCCGGGCATCACCTCCAGCGCCGAAAGGATGGCTGTACTGTCGCTTTCAGTCCCGCCCGAGGTGAAGATGATCTCGTCCTCGAATCCCGCGCCGATGAGGGCTTGCAACTGTTGCCTCGCCTTTCTCACGGCTTCAGCAACCGATGCGCCATAGGCGTGCATGGACGAATGATTGCCAAATTGCTCCGTAAAGAAAGGCAACATCGCTCCAACGACTGCAGGATCAACCCGCGTCGTTGCGTTGTTGTCGAGATAGACAGGGCTCATGGGAGTGATCCTTCAACTGCTGAAATGATTCAAGGGTAGGCGGGCCATTGAACCTCTGGCGCATATCGTATCTGGTAAGGTGGGCGGCCGGGCGAGCGATGGCTTGGCTGACCGGTCGCTGTCGACATTGCCCTTTGGTGGCGGCATCCGCCGGGAATTCAGCTGTTTCGGGCAATTTTGTTTGCTTGCCCACGGCAACGATCGATGATCGCGATTTGGCGCATCACCGAACGCAATTGTTCCGGGCCGACAGTGCGTGTCGGCCGGTTCCAGAGCGCCGGCGGTTACCGGTTCGACGCAGTATTCCTTGGCGTCGCTATAGTCGAACATAGCCTGTTCCCTCGCAATCATTTGCAGGACTTGCCGCAGCCGCACGTCTCACGCGCATTGGGGTTATCGAAAACAAAGCCGGATGTTTCGAGCCCTGTGACGAAGTCGACGGTCATGCCGGCGGCATGGGGTTGGGAGCCTCTATCCATGAACACCTTGAGCCCATCTCGCTCGATGATCGCATCGCCCTCACGTGAGACGCTCTCCAGGCCCATTGAGTATTGGAAGCCGGCGCAGCCGCCGGCATGGACCATGATGCGAAATCCTTCCGTCGGCTCGCTGGCGCGGTAAAGAGCGGCCTTGATGGCGGCAACAGCGTTGTCGGTGAGCGTAATCATGGCTCGATTTCTCCTCGGTCCGTGACGTTTCGCGGATCATCTCGCATGGACCGTGCCAAAGGGAAGACGTGTGTAAAAACGGCAGGACATCCCGACGTCTCTTATGCTCGATTGCGGGGGAGACGTCCGACAACCGACACTTACTGTCGGGTTTGTCGCGTCCGCGTCACAGGAGGGGCGCCTGAGTTCGCGATGCACTCACGCGTAAAGCAATGAACAGAGCCAAAGATGTTCAGAGCTTGCCGCGGAGCAACTGGCACGACTGTTGCGGCGGCAAAATTGCCGGCCGATTCACCTTTGGGTTGCCCTCGCAATCGAAGAACGAAGGAAAGCAATATGTCGCTCCTCCCTCAGACCCGCCTTGTGTGGGAAAGCAGCACCGCCGGTGGAACCCGAATGCTCGATCGGCCGATTGGCGCCGACCACCCAACAATCGCTCTCTACCGGCGATTGGCCGCTGACCGCCCGGAGACAGGATTCGACTGGCGTGTGCCTGACGATCAATCGCGTCCGCCGTGCACACCCCTGAGGCCCTTTTTTCGACCGATCGTCAAAAGAAGAACGGGGCGGGGGTAAAAACATGGATCAGCGCAAGAAGCGGTCGCCCAACGAAATCCGGCGTGCGTGGGAAGTCTGTCCGAACATTCCCGCGCGTGATTTCGCCGCCCAATTGGCCATTTCGGAAGCGGAACTGGTCGCGGCCCATTGCGGTTTCGGCGCGGCACGCATCGACCCGCGCGTCAATCACCTTCTGACGGGCCTCGAATTCGTGGGCGAAGTGACGGCGCTGACCCGCAATCAAGGTGCCGTGCACGAAAAGATTGGCGTCTTCAACAGAGTGATAACCGGCAACAATCACGCCATGGTCCTGGGTGACGAATTCGACCTTCGCGTCTTCCCGCAGGCTTGGAGGTATGGTTTCGCTGTTGAAAGGCGCCATCGCGGCGGAATCCAGCGCAGTTTGCAATTCTTCGACGCCACCGGCGCAGCAGTGCATAAGGTGCATCTCAGGCCGGTCTCCAACCTTCATGCCTATCGAAAGCTGGTGGCCGAGCTCGTATCCGCCAACCAGGAGCCGACCATGTCGCTTAAGGCGAGAGTAGCCGACCTGGGCGCGAGGACTGCGGACTGGGCCGGCACGGTGGACGACCTACGCGAGCACTGGAGCCGGCTGACTGACGTCAACCTTCTGAAGACGCTCAAGCTCAGCCGCTGCCAGGCTTTGCGCATGGTCGGCCAGGATTACGCTTGGCTGCTCGACAATGCTGCAGTTGGCGCCGTGCTCCAGCGTGCGGCCGAAGACGAATTGCCGATCATGTGCTTCGTCGGCAACCGAGGTTCTATCCAGACCCATTCCGGCTTAATCAAGTCGGTCAAGCAGATCGGGCCGTGCATCCATGTGCTGGACGAAACGTTCCGGCTGCATCTCAGGACCCACCAAATCCGTGAGGTTTGGGCCGTGCGCAAGCCGACCAATGACAGTCACGTCACCTCGCTCGAAGCATATGGGTCCGACGGCAAGATCATCATCCAGTTGTTCGGTGCGCGCAAGGAAGGCGAACGCGAGCGTGACGACTGGCGGGTTCTGGCGGAAAACCTGCCTCGTTTCCCCGACAGCTACATGAGAAAAGACCGATCGTTGTCGGTGGGACGCCGGCGCCCATCTGCCTCCGCAGCCAGTAGCCGGGCATTGAAGCCGAGATCGGGAACACGATGACGCAATAAGCGCGCTGTATTATCGTAACGCGATGAGCAGGTAGCAATTTGGCGCTGCCCCATCGAAAGCATGGTTACGACGAAGCCGCGGCCTTTGGGCCGAGCTCAGAGGTGACAATAGCGTTAACGCCGTCGACCGTCGTCACTCCCCACCAGGCGGTCAGGTTTTGCGGTTCGGGCCGAGCAGAAGTACTGTCACGACCGCGAGGAACGTGGCAACCGCGCTGTAGACAAAGACACTGGCAATGCCCGTGTGATCCACCAATAGGCCACCGAAAGCTGTGCCGGCTGCGATGGGCACTTGGAAGGCTATGACCATCAGTACACCAGCGCTCTCGGCCTGTTCCGGAGCGACGCGCAGCACCATCCAGGTCTGCAATCCGACCGGGACTGCGCCAAAAGCAAAGCCCCATACGGTAACTGCAATTGCCGAGATCAAGGCCGATGCTCCCATCGTCAGGAGCGAGACAGCGGCTACGGCAATGAGCAGGGGCGGCAGGGCCGCGACTGCCTTGAGACTGTGTTTGGTGAGGAATGCGCCCGCTAAATTGCCGAACACGCCGGCCATGCCAGAAGCAAGGAACACGAGCGGGATCAACTCCTTGTCGAGCGGAGGAACGCGCTCGAGAAAGTCGCGGATGTAGGCGAAGCCGGCAAAATGGCCGGAAGCGACCAACAGCACGACTAGCAGCGCAACCTTCATCGTCGGATTCTTCGCGACATCCAGCGGACTGCGGAATCTGCGCACTTCGATCGGAGGCAGTGGCGGAATGGTTACGAGTTGCACGAGCAGCGCAACGGCACTCACGATTGCGGCGACCTTGAACGAGGCTCGCCATCCCCAAATGTCACCGACATAAGCGCCGATTGGAGCCGCGCAGACGGACGCGACAGAAACGCCGGTGAGGATGATCGACATGGCGCGCGGCATGAGGTGACTTGGAACCAGCCGCATTGCCAACGCTGCCGAAATTGACCAAAAACCACCGAGCGATATGCCGAGGACGACGCGTGCCGCCAGCAAAACCGGCAGCGACCCCGCAACCTCCGCCAGAACGTTCGACAGGATCAGCAGGAGCGTCATCGCCCAGATGACGACCCTGCGGTCCAGACGCTTTGTCACGATGGCCATTATCGGTGCCGAGATCGCCGCGACGATTGCGGTCGCTGTTAGCGCCTGTCCAGCCGTGCCCGTGGTGATACGGAGATCATGCGCGAGCGGTGTCAGAACGCTGGCGGGCAGAAACTCTGCCGTCACAAGCCCGAAGGTGCCGAAGGAAAGCGAAATGATGGCACCCCATGCGGGGCCAGACCGTTGATAGGGACTTTCTGGGTCAAGCCGATCTCGGTCGAACAAAGCCGCGTCCACTAAATCTGTCGCCGATTCGGTCAAGAATGAGTTCTCCAGCTAGGAGCTGTTGCAGCAGGGGTGGCTACATCGCCGGGGATCAAAGCCGCTAGACCTTCCGGCGGCGGCCAGTCGGCATCAGTCGAGGCCTCGGCGCCCGAAGCATCCGAGGCCTCATCGGAGGGCCGACGGACACAACCGTCGACAATGCGGGAGAGTTCTCGGCGCGGTCGCATCGATCGCATCCGTCGAAGTGCGGCCTGTTCACTGCGAACCAAGCAAGCCGAACGCGGTGTCCTCGATCGAGGCCTTGATGGGGGGATGATCGACGATCTCTATATTGCTTTGAAGCAGGAAGTTCCGTCGCCATATGCGGTTATCCTGGCAGCCAGAATTGAGCGGTCGTCGCAAGCACCAAGGCGGTCGCAATGAGTGCAACGAGGCGGAAGTCTGATCGATGGCTGCGGTTCGATGGCCGCGCGATCGACAAAATTGAGGTGATGAGTTATCCCTTTTGAAGCCGTTGCTCCCAATTCTGGGATAAGGTAATTGCAGGCGGTCCCGGCAACGTCGGGCGGCCTTCTTGGTGATTGAATTCATGGGACGACACTCTCGGTCCGTGACGCGTCTGCGAATGACTGCGCAAGTACCGTGCCATCAACGACAAATCTGGCTCTGCTGAGCGGGTGGTGGAGGCATGAGCGTGGGCTATCCCAAGAGCTTGCCGCAAGGTTGTTCGAAGTTGAGGTGCCGGATAGGCCGCAAATATGTCGGGCGGCCTGGGGTTCGCCAACACGAAGGTGCGCAAGTTCAAAAGGACGATCTGACCCTTGCCGATATCCGTCCAAGGCTGATCTGGAGAAGGTCAAGAACTGCGTCTTGAAGGCTTCCGCCGCACCGGCAAATGCAAAGCCAAGGTGCTGGGCAAGATGGACAGGGCCACCCAACCCCTCGACTGGACGCTCATTAACGGCATCGGTGTGGCTCTGTACAGCTGGCGAGAAAACGCCCTGCTGAAAGACGAAAGCTCGTGTGGCCGGCTCTGAAGGACGGCCAATGAGGCAGGCGAGGAGAGGCTATAGCCCATTCGTGTAGACCGACCTTGTCCCACGGAGGCGGCTAACCACCCCGCCAGACATCATCGAGGGGAGCGCCACTAGGCTCACCCCAAGTGTTGGTCATTTCCACCTGGGTGACCTCGGCCAAGTCACCAAGCCGCTTAGCGCAACCTTTCGAACTGGATGCTCCCGGGCACATGATCGGCTAGCGATCCCACCAGTTGAGTTGCTCCAAGTCGGTGTCTAGCTTTCTACATTCTGTGTCCGACGCTGGACAAGAATGTTGCAATCCCGACCAGCAAGTCAGCACAGGCGCCACCTGTTGCCCAGCAAACGGCAAGGATTATCGAAAGACGAATTCGGCACGGAGCTTGCACCAACGATTGCATGCAAATGCCGACAGCATCTCATGAACGGTCTCTCGATTCTGGCGCGGTTAAATCGCGGCCGGTTCCAGATCATGTCCCGCCCGAAATGGTGAGGGACTTCAACCTGTTTACGTCGCCCGGCATGTTGCCGACGGCTAACGGGGATCCGCATGCAGCGGTTGCTTGCGTTCATGCCGGGCCTCCGATCTTTTATTCAACCAGCAACACGCGCGACGGTCGGGGTACCTGGGTCATCACTCGCGCGAGCGACCAGCGCCGGGTGCTGCAGGACACCGAAACGTTTTCCAGCCATCGCAGCATCTTCGCCTCTGTGCTCGGCGAGAGCTGGCCGATGATCCCGCTTGAGCTCGATCCGCCATTCCACGGTGTTTTTCGCTCACTGCTCAATCCGCTGCTTTCGCCAAAGCGGGTAATGGCATTGGAGCCGGCTGTCCGGGAACGAGCGATCAAGCTGATCGACAGGATCGCCGCATCAGGCACGAGCTGCGACATCATGAAGGATTTTGCAGTTCCGTTCGCGGTCAATATCTTCCTTCGCTTTATTGGGCTTTCGGACGACGGACTAGAAACATTTGTCGGCTGGGCTAGAGATCTGCTCCACGGCGATAAGGAGCAACGACCACCCGCAGCCCGGACGATCGTGGCCTTCATCGACGAACTTGCCACCGAGCGCCGCAAGGAGCCGGTCGATGATTTCATGACCTTCATCGTGAAGGCAAAGGTCGAGGGCCGTCTGCTCAGTGACGAAGAAGTCCGTGGCATCGGCGTGCTTGTGTTTGTCGCGGGGCTCGACACGGTCTCAGCAGCCATATGCTTCGACTTGGCCCATCTCGCGCGCAACCCCAAAGATCAGGAATTGCTACGAAGCGAACCGGACCGGATTGCCGTCGCCGCGGAAGAATTGCTGCGCGCCTATTCGACCATTCAGATGATCCGAGTGGCAACGAAGGATGTCGACTTCAAAGGCGCGCCGATCCGCAAGGGAGACTATGTTTCCTGTGCCACGATGATTGCCAATCGTGACCCGGCGGAATTCGAATGCCCGAATGAGATCGATCTGGCGCGCGAGGACAACCGGCACGCTGCCTTTGGCTATGGTCCCCATCGTTGTCTTGGCTCACACCTTGCCCGGCGGGAGATTGTCATTGGCCTGGAGGAGTGGCTGGCGCGCATCCCAGCCTTTCGGATCAAGACAGGGACTGAACCCATCACCTTCGGCGGCCATGTGTTCGGGATCGAGAATCTGATCCTGGACTGGTCCTGAAGTTTCAGCCAACGACATTGGAGTTCGCTATGCGTGTCATCGTACACAAAGCCAGATGCCAGGGTCATGCGCGCTGCTTGGCGCGGGCGCCGAGAGTCTTCAAGCTTGATGACGACGGCTACATCTTGCCCGGTGATATTGATGTTGCCGATGGGGAGCAACTGCTTGCCTCACAAGGGGTACGAGCCTGCCCCGAACAAGCTCTGGAAGTTGACGAGCCCCCCGCTAACTCAATTGTAGAGAGAGACACACGCAAAGTGCAGACTGGCATCGGGAAGGACAGAACAATCATACAATTCGCGACAGACCCTGTCGACCACGCGAAAATTACCGAACTGCGTGACCGAGAGGCGATCCGCAACTGCCTGTATCGGTACTGCCGCGGGATAGACCGCGCCGATGAGGCGGCGCTGCGTAGCGCATACTGGCCCGAAGCGTATGACAGGCACGGTCCCTATTGCGGACCGGCAGAGGACTTCATCCAATTTGCTCTCGGTCTGCCGGGGCACCGTAACATCCATCAAATCACGAACAGCCTGATCGACTTCATCAGTTCAGCAGAGGCCGCGGTCGAGAGCTATTTCACCGCGCTGCAACGCGGACCGGATACAGACCAAGAAATACGTCAGACGCTGCTTTGCGGCCGTTACTGCGATCTGTTTCAGAAGAGGCAGGACGAGTGGCGAATTGCGGAACGGACAGTCGTCTACGATTGGGTTGAGGAGCAAATCCCGCCAGCGATTCTTGAGGCAGATAGGTTCGGCCGGCGACAGCCGATTGGAGCACCACATCCAGACGATCCCATCTACCAGTTGCTCAAGGGTCACATCCCCACCGACCAAGATGGCGTCGAGGGTCCCCAACTGGGAGCTGCATAAGTGGGTAGGAATGGAGGATGAGCGCCCTACGGGAACGACATCTGTGTGGGGCCGCGACTGGCGGTCACTGCAACGATTTGGCTCGGCCCTTCATTCCGCCCAAGGTTGATGGGCTGAGATCACAAGCGGTCATCGTGGAGAAGCTCTCGTGAAACTGGCAGCACGCACCGTAATCATCACAGGCGCTGCGGGCGGGATCGGCCGTGCCCTGGTCGATATCCTTGCCGCGGACGGAGACACTGTAGTTGCGGTGGACCTTCCGGGCAGTGGTGTGGTTGAACTGGCTCGGGATCTCGGGTCGCCGCACGTCGGTCTGGAGTGCGATGTGTCGCGAGAGAAGGACATGCTCTCACTTTTCGGCCAGGTCGAAGCACGGTTCGCGCAAATCGATGTCCTCATCAACAATGCGGCGGTTGGACCCACGATGGATAGGATCATCGACACCGCTGTCGATACCTTCCGACGCGGCGTGACAGTGAACCTTATTGGGCCATTCGTTATGGCCCGGGAAGCGGCGCGGCGCATGAAGCCGGGCGGTGCGATCGTCAATGTGGCTTCGATGGCGGGCGTGGTCGGCAATCCCAGGCGCAACGCCTACGCAGCCTCGAAAGCTGGCGTGATCTCGTTGACAAAGTCCCTTGCATGCGAGTGGGCTATGCGAGGAATCCGCGTCACGGCGGTGGCGCCGGGCTCCGTCCGCACCCCAATGGTCACAGAACTGGCACGCGCTGGCAAAATGGACCTCGCGGCGATACGCCGCCGCGTGCCGATGGGGCGCTTGGCTCGCCCCGACGAGATCGCCAGGGTCGTGCGTTTTCTGAGCAGCACGCAGGCGCGCTACATCACCGGCTCGGTGCTGGCAGTCGACGGAGGCTGGATGTCATTCAACCAGCCGGGGGATGCTCACCCGCCGGTGGATGGTGCGCTCCAAGCCGAGCTCTCCTGTCCGGCCGAATGCACAGATGCGCGAATCGTGCTCGTCACCGGTGGCGCAAAAAGCATTGGCGCGGCCGTCGCTCGCCGCTTTGCCGCGAACGGCGACACCGTCGTGATTGCTGATAAAGATGGCACTGCAGCGGCAGAGCTGGCTACATCGCTCCCCGGCAAGCATCTGGCGAAATCGCTGGACGTGGCCGTCGAGAGCGATGTGGTGTCGATGTTCGAAGAACTGAGGGGACGCTTCGGGTATATCGATGTTCTGGTCAATAGTGCTGATACCGCCGACAGGATTGTGCCTGCGATCGAGCAACTGTCGAAACAGCTCGAACACGTCCTGGATGTCAACCTTACCGGCGCCTTCACCTGCGCGCGCGAAGCGATCAAGGCTATGCGCCCGGGCGGCGTGATCCTCAATCTCGGGTCGATCGACAGCTTTCTGCCGTTCGCGCCGCGCCATGCCTACGGCGCCTCCAAGGCGGGGATGGATATGCTGACCCGTTGCATGGCGGCCGAACTCGGGCCGGTCGGAATTCGGACAGCCACCGTCGCTCCTGGCCACATCCGCACGCCCGCACTTGCTCAGTTGGCCAAAGCCGGCCGCATCGACCTGACAGCAATCGGACGACGCATCCCCATGGGCAGGATGGGACGGCCAGAAGACGTCGCAGATGCATCGTTCTTCCTTGCTTCGTCTGACGCCTCATACATCAACGGCTCGATCCTCTACGTGGACGGCGGCTGGACCTCGTTCGGTGATGCGGGAAACGCCAGCGAGCTCTATGACGAATGTTTTGCGGAGGCCGCAGGTTAATTGCCAGGCCTTCGCAGGGCGACCGGCCGAGCATTATGAAGCCTCGGCTCCACGACGCACCTGAGGTGCTTGAGATCCAAGCATGCGCATGCCGAGCACATTCCCGGTCGGCTGACGTGTCTATAACGAGGAGAAATCATGGAATTTGCCACTTTCATTCTGGCCGCCCAGCGTGGCTATCACCAATCCTCAGAAAGCGTCATCCGCAACTCCATCGAACAGGCCGTCGCTTCGGAGCAGGCTGGGTTCAACACCGCGTGGTTTGCTGAGCACCACTTCAACAATTACAGCCTCATACCATCCCCGCTGATGATGGTGGCGCACTGCGCCGGCTTGACAAGCACGATTCGCCTGGGCACTGCCGTCTGCGTGCTGCCGCTTTACCAACCGCAGCGCCTGCTGTCCGAGATCGGCTTCGCCGACATCGTTGCGAACGGCCGTCTCGAGCTCGGCGTAGGCTTGGGATACCAGCAGTTCGAGTTCGAACGGTTCGGCGTGGACATCGATGAGGCGCCGGCCGTCTTTTCGGAATACCTGGACATCATTCTCAAGGGCCTCAACCAAAACGTCTTCGAACACGACGGCCAGTATGAGAAGATCCCCCCAACAGCGATTTCGGTCCGCACAGTCCAGCAGCCGACGCCGCCTATCTGGATCGCTGGCGGAGCCGCACGGATGGCTCGGGCCTACCGCGAGGGGCACAATTTTTTTGTCACAGCCTTCCACGACGGCTTAGAGACTTTGACCACACTGCGTGAATCAGTCGAGAGGGCGGCGGCATCCGAGGAAAAGAACGTCACCGACGTCAAGATATCGCTGCTGCGCTGCTGCTATGCCAGCCACGACGAGTTGGAGATCAACAGCTATCTCGACAATGCCCGCTTCCAGCGCCGGCTTTCTGAAGCCCTGCATCAGCGTCGCCAACAGAGCCACGATGGCTACCTGCTGCAGGAGACACCGACCCAGCAGGATCTGTCCTTCGAGACCATGCGCAAAAATTTGCCGATTGGCAGCGTAAATCGCGTGATTGATCGCCTGCTGGAAGAGATCGATATCTTGAAACCGGACCAGATCGCAGTTCAGACTCAATTGGGCGACTTCGACCAAAAGACGATGCTGCGCCAGATCGAGCTCTGGGGCGACAAGATCATCCCTGCGGTCAACAAGGCGCTTTGTCATGCCGGAAGCTGAAGCCGGCCGTTACGATGATGGCTGCCTATCCAGCGCGCAATGGCGTGGGTCCGAGCTAGGGAGGAGCTTCGATCAGCATGTGCTGCCCTGCGTACATTCACGTTCGCTTGAGGAGGTCCAGGCGGGCGAGGTGTTGGCGACGGAGGGGACAGGCCTTTCGTCTGTCGAATTGCGTGATGTCTTGGCCGCAACTTTCCCGTCTACCTCCAGCAGCGTATTCGCTTTGGAGGAGTTGAGCGAGCCCGAGCCGGAACTGGAAGAGGAACTGCTACGCCGGCTGCTGCTAGCGCATGCTGCGCCGGCCGACCCGGCGAGCGCCCGCTTGGCCAAGATCATCGCCCGGCGTGCGATGCGCATGGACCATCTTTGGCGGGATCTTGGCCTCTCAAATCGCGCTGAGCTCAGCCGCCTGCTTGCCAGACATTTTCCCGCGCTGGCGGCAGGCAACACAGAAAACATGAAATGGAAAAAGTACTTTTACCGCAAGCTGTGTGAGGCCGAAGGCTTTTCGTCATGCACAGCACCCAGTTGCGGGGAATGCCATGACTTCGAAAGCTGCTTCGGCCCGGAGGAAGTTGAGAGTCGCCTCTCGCCGACCACGAATGTCGGTTAGTCACTTCGCTTGATCGCAGCTGCGGACAAACGCTTATCGCGGCGCCGTCGTATGGAGGAAGGGATGTTCATCGCCTCGCGATATTTGGTGACGGTACGGCGAGCGACATCGATGCCGGTCTCCTTGAGTTGAGCAACGATGTCTTCGTCGGAATGTACCTTGTCGAGCGATTCTTCGGCTATGATTGCCTTGATCCGATGGCAGACAGCTTTGGCGGAGTGCGCATCGCCGCCCTCGCAGGATGCGATTGGCGCAGCGAAAAAATACTTCAGCTCGAACACCCCGCGCGGAGTCAACATGTACCTGTTCGAAGTCACCCGGCTTACCGTCGACTCGTGCATGCCGATCTCGTCAGCGACATTTTTGAGACAGAGAGGCCGCAGATGGGCGGCGCCGTGTGTAAAAAAGGCATCCTGCTGGCGCACGATTTCGGTCGCAACCTTAAGGATCGTCTTAGCGCGCTGCTTGAGACTGCTGATCAGCCAGTTCCCTTTTTCCTGGCAATTGTCGAGAAACGCTTTGCCTTCCGGATTTTGCTTGGTCAGCTGCGAGATTTCGGCGACATAGGTGTGGTTGATCAACACTTTGGGCAGCGTGGCCGGATCAAGCTCCACCCGCCATCCACCTTCGGACTTGGGCATTACCCAGACGTCCGGTACGATGGTTTCCGGCGTCCCGGACTGGAACCGGTCTCCAGGCTTGGGATCGAGCGCGCGGATTTCGTTCCTCATGTCGAGGAGATCCTCCTCGTCGACTCCGCAACGCTGCTTCAATCCCTGAAAATCCCCCCGTGCAAGCATCTCGAGATTGGCGACCAAAGCTGCCATAGCCGGGTCGAACCGGTCTTGCTGGCGCAGCTGAATCTCCAGGCATTCGCTGAGAGTTCGCGCAAAAATGCCCGGCGGATCAAATTGCTGCAAGATTCCGATGACCCGTTCCACATCAGCTTGCCGAACGTTTAACCTCCTGGCCAGATCGAAAAGGTTTACCTGAAGATAGCCAGTGTCCTCCAGATGAGCGGCGAGCTGTCCGGCAATCAGCCGCTCCTGGGGGGTGAACGGGTTGAGGGCGACCTGGCGGGCGACATGGTCGTGCAATGTTTCGGTGTGGGCGGTAAACTCCTCGACGGCAGGTCGATCGTTGCCGCTACTGCGTTGCGACTTCCATTGCCCGCGCCCGCCAGACGGCCCGCCAATGGGCGATTCGCCGATTTCGCTTCTGCTTTGACTGCTCCGCTGATCCACCCCTGGCAGCGGCGAATCGTCGTCAAACGGGTCAGGCTTCAAAACGGGGTTCTTCTCGAGTGCCTGCTGCACGAGCTGATGGAGTTCAGTATGCGTCAATCGCAGCAAGCGAATAGCTTCAATGGCTTGAGGCGATAAGACCATACGTTGCTTCTGGCGTTGAAGCAGGCTTGCTGAGAGATGCATGTTGAACCGTGATCTGCCGAGGAGGCTCTAGTGTGTGCTTGGGTTGTGTGAGACTTTCCACTTCTGGGTCATGCCGCCGCCTTCAATTTGTCGAGAACGTTTTGCGGGGATGAAACGCCATAGGGGTCCGTCTCGCAGTTGTCACAGAAGCCTTCCTCCTCGAACCACTGCTCCACCACGCCATCGTCGATCAGAGCGGCGTATCGCCAGGAGCGCATGCCAAAGCCCAGATTGTCCTTCGCGACCAGCATGCCCATTTTGCGCGTGAACTCGCCCGACCCGTCTGGGATCAGCTCGATCTTCTGCAGCCCCAAGGACTTTCCCCACGCATTCATGACGAAAGCATCGTTGACCGAGACGCAGTAGATCGCGTCAATTCGCAGTTCCAGAAATTGATCATAGAGTTTTTCGAAATCGGGCAGTTGGAAGGTCGAGCAGGTCGGGGTGAAGGCGCCAGGCAGCGAGAACAGGATGATGCGCTTGCCCCCGAAATAATCGTCGGAGGTCTTGTTCTCCCACCGATAAGGATTTGGCCCCCCGATCGACTCATCGCGAACACGCGTGCGAAAGGTCACGAGAGGAACGTTCTTTCTATAGGTCATTGATTTGCTTCCAGGCCAAAGTGGTACGGTGCATTTTTCGGTTAAACTGAAGCGGCATCGACTTCGGTGGACAGTTCCGGCAGCCTCGCGCCTTGGCGTGGTTGCCTCGGACCGGTCTTGTGCAAGACCGCCCCCGAGCAGGCACGTTTAACGGCGACGAGCTTCCGCGGAGACGGGGAATTTTGCTCGCGTGCTTTATCGAGCTTTGAGAGGTAGGCATGGTCTGCAACCGTGATTTTGACTGCGTTCTATCGACCGAGTCGCAAGCGCCATGCCAATTGACCCGATGCCTTGGGTTCACTTCGGTTTTTGCAGCAACTTTCGTGTTGTGCAGTAATGCCGGTCGATATTATTGCTCAAGCAGCACTGGAAATTGGGTGCGACTCCGTTCGGCAAACCCGGCCTTTGTCCGAAGCCGGACACGAATGTCGGAAATAGCCAAACGCCAGGATCTGGGGCGGGTTAAGAAACGTTGCCGTGGGCACCGGCTTCAGCACAATTGCGCCACGCGAGCATGGCTCCCAGCGTCAATGCCGTGCAGCAGCGAGACGAAGTCACTGCAGAATATCAACCTCTGCGAAGTCGTTGAAACCCAGCATGTGCGAGCCGTTCGAGGCGCAGATCAAGGCATGCTCGAGGAAGAGCTCGTGCTCTCGGCAGCAAGTGTTGCGACGTCTGACAAGGATCGTCGCGCTTCAAGGAAAAGAACCTGAATGGTGCACGGCTTGTGAAGGCCGGCGCATGGAAATGGCTGGGCTGATCATCCTCCATGAGGGTTGAATGAAGAGCTGGCCCCTATCTCCCTCAGCTGCAACGGGGGGAGATAGGGCATGTCCGTCTATCGCGCTGGGTAACATTCCTCGGTGATGCAATAAGGGGAGCAATTTCTCATTTCGGCAGACACGACCCAGCTCTCCTTTCATGCGCTGATTCCCCCAGGGGAAATCGCGACTCCAGGCTTCCTATGCAGCGAATCGCGGTGCTGTCCGATGTCCGACAATGTCGGATGCGGATCGTAGCTGGGCTAGATCCGTCACTTTGCCTCGATGGTTTCCCACTGGCCTTATATCTGCTTCGCCCAAATGCGGCGACATAACCTGTGCGGCATCTGTGAATGGATCGACTTCAATCGAGACCTCGGAGGTCCCGATGCGCGAAGGGAGCTTGCCGATATGACGGCCACCATGGCGAACCACGGTCCGGACGACGAGGGGACTTGGATCGGCGGGCCTGCGGCGCTGGGACACCACCGCCTGGCAATCATCGATATCCAGGGCGGCCGCCAGCCGAGGATGCTCCAGGGGGATGGCCGACCTGACTTGGTGCTCGTCTACACGGGTGAGACTTACAACTACCGCGAGCTGCGTCAACAGCTGGCCGGCCTAGTCCATCGCATGAACACGAGCAGTGACACCGAGGTGGTGCTGCACCGCCCCCGCGAGTAGGGCTCTTCGGCGGGTACACTTTTTTCACGAAATCCGTGAATGTTTCTCGCGACATCATCCCGCAATCGGTGGTGCAGCGGGTGAAGAGCCCGTATCCGGCTATCCAGAATGCCGCCTACGACAAAATACTACGTACGCGGTTCACTGTGATGCTGGACGACCTAGTTGTGGAGCTTCAACAGGTTGTCCTCGATCAGGGCGAGGCGACTGATAGGCGTTTTTGACTTTAGGCTGCCATGTGGACGATGCCAATTGTATCTGTGCAGCCAGACAGGCAGTTCGGCGGCACGATGATCGGATGTCGGATAGGCAATGGCGTAGGCCCATTCGCGCAGTGCTGTCTGGATGAAGCGCTCGGCCTTGCCATTGGTCTTGGGCGTATAGGGTCTTGTCGTGACGTGCTTGAGGCCGAGATCGCGGCAGGCCTTGGCGAAGGCCTTTGATCTGTAGCAGGAGCCGTTGTCGGTCATGACGCGGGCTATCGTGACGCCGAGGCTGGCGTAATAGGCGACCGCGGCCTTGAGGAAGGCGATGGCGCACTCCTTTTTCTCGTCGGGCAGGATTTGCGAGAAGGCGATGCGGGACGCGTCGTCGATGCAGACATGGACGAACTCCCAGCCGGCGCCGCGCGACTTGCCCTTTTGCGGATCGCCGGTGATACGATGGCCGACTTGGCTGAAGCGGCCGAGCTTCTTGATGTCGATATGGATCATCTCGCCGGGATGCTCCCGCTCGTAGCGCCGGACCGGTTCGGCCGGCTCGATATCCCTGAGCCGCGACAGCCCGGCACGCTTGAGAACCCGGCTGACGGTGGCGGGCGAGACGCCGACCTCATGGGCGATGTGCTTGCCGGTCAGCCGCTGGCGACGCAAGGCTGCGATGCGCTCGGCCACGGACTGTTCGGTCAGGCTCGGCATGACGGTGGGCCGCGACGAGCGGTCGACCATGCCGGCCCGCCCTTTGGTCTTATAGCGCTCGACCCAGCGCGCCACGATCTTGGCCGACACGCCATAGACGCGCGCCGCATGGGCTTTGGAAAAAGCGCCTTCTATCACCGATAACGCCATCTCCTCTCGACGCAGCGGTGTGAGACGGGCATTCTTGTGGATGTTCATTCGGACCCTCCGATGGATGCTGAAGCGTGGTAACTCCAGTCTCCTCGGTCCGGTCCGAATGGACAACCTCTCGAAAGCTCACACCTAGTGCCGGCAGTGGCACCGCTGTTGTCCGTCGACAGGTCCCGCGCTTGCTCGGTGCGACCAACAACCTTAAGCGCTAGGGCGTAACCTGACCCTGCAAGATCTCCTCACCGACTATAAGGTGCGCCTCACGATCTGAGACGATGGGACAGGATGGCTAAGGAGGTGCGCCGTCTTGCATGCCCCGCCAGCGAGGCGAACCCTCTCGGCTACGCGCGCCACCAGCGACGCTCCATATCGTCAGGCCTGCGTCTCATGCTCAGATGAGCCGGTATTTGGCTCTCTCATCAGCAAACCGAGAGAGCCCATGCCAAGACGGAAGCAAGCAAGACGAACGAGCGTCAGAGATATCCTGCGCCTGACCCATAAACAGGGCAGTCCGGTGGGCCAAGGTGGCAGAGCAACTGAGGTTCGGCAAGACTTCGGCTTCCACCTATCTGCGGGCGCTGGAGACGGGCTGTCGTGCAGGCCCTGCATGCGGCTTTGAGGACGATGCGATGTTGAAACACCGTCTGTTGCGCCGAATCGGCCGTCGGCCAAACGTTGGGTCGTCATCAGGTTCTCGACAGCTTCCCGGTGTCAAATCCAAACCGTGGTCGGCGATCCCCACCAGGGTGGGAAGGCAGCGCTGATATAGCCGAACGTCGATCAAGTCACGATCAACGATTGCCTCATGTCACATGCCCTGCGGGACTGAAAAACGGAGAAGAACATGTGCGATGCAAAACTGAAGACCGTGCTTTCGCTTTTTTCGCCGGTGGCCAGCAAATTAGATGCTCTCTCGTCCAACGGACCAGCGACGGATGCAAACTGCGTTAAGCTAAATACGAACGAGAACCCGTTTCCGTTGCCGAAGAGCGTAATGCAAAGTGCAATTGCTGCGATCGAACACCAGTATCTTTATCCGGAAGACGACAATCTCAGCTTAAGGGCAGCTGCCTCCGATGCTTACGGATTTTCCAAAGATCAGGTGATTGCCGGCAACGGTTCGTCGGAGCTGCTCGGACTCATCTACAGAGCTTTCCTCGCCCCAGGAGATAGAGTGGCAATGCTGTCGCCCGGATTTTCGTTCAACCGTAAACTTGCCATGTTGCAGGGTGCCGAGTTTCTCGAAATCGCATCGAGCGAAGCTCATCCCCTGCCGATAGAAAAACTGCTGTCCGGCCCCGCAAAAGACGCGAAGTTCATTCTGTTGGCTAATCCGAACAATCCGACCGGAACATTCGTGCCGGTGGCCGAAATCGAACGCCTTGTGGAGCAAGCAGATCGCTTGGTCGTCTTGGATGAGGCCTACGTTGACTTCGCACCCGACAATGCCCTGCGCCTCGTCAATAGACATCCGAATCTTTTGATCTTGAGGACTTTTTCAAAGAGCTATGCTGCCGCTGGCGTGCGAGTCGGCTTCGGTTTCGGTCACCCAGAAATCATTGGCAGGCTGCGCAACATCCAGAATGTCTTCAACATGAACGTGATCGGGCAGGCGGTCGGGAAAAGCATTCTTGCGCATCGCCACGCCTACGAAGAGAACCACAGGCACATCAAGCATGAACGACAGCGAGTGACCCTGGCGCTGTTGCAACTTGGCTTTTCCGTAACACCCTCCCACGCAAACTTTTTGCTGGCCCGTGTGCCGGCGGGACAGGAGGGCTCATGCTGGCAAGCCGCGTTGAAAGAGCAGGCGATCCTCATCGCCAGCTTTCCTGACGTAGATTTGAAGAACTGTATTCGCGTCAGCATTGGCACCACAGAGCAGATGGACAAATTCCTTGCTGCCGCCGAACGCGTCTGTATGAACTTTAAGAAGGATCGCGGTGCTCACAAGCATGAAGTCGATTCACATTAAGCATCAAGTAATGATATGTCGTGAGCTATGATGATTAGCGAATAAATATAGGTAATTTGGAGAACAATTAATTGAAGAAAATTTCCGCTTCGGGCCTGACCTTCGGCATCTTCGATCATCTGGACGAAAACGGCGATGACATCGCACAACAATATGCAGATCGGCTGAGCCTAGCAGAAGCGTGCGATGGCTATGGCTTTTATGCGTATCATCTCGCCGAGCACCACTGTACGCCGCATGGCAGAGGTCCATCACCGAATTTGTTCTTAGCGAGCGTCGCCCAGCGAACCCGCAGTCTTCGTGTTGGTCCCATGGTAATGCTACTTGCGCTCTATCATCCGCTGCGTGCCTTCGAGGAGATCTGCATGCTTGATCAGTTGAGCGGCGGCAGGCTTGAACTCGGCATAGGGCGCGGCTCTGCTCCCACTGAATTGGGATACTTCGGGGTTGCTGTAGAAGCAGCACCAGAACAGTATGCGGAGGCCAGTGAGATTCTCATCAATGCGATGAAAGGCGGGACGCTTTCTTATCAGGGCCGCCACTTTGAGTTGAAAGATGTTCCGCTGACGTTGAGACCTCACCAATATCCCCGTCCGCCGACATGGATCGCCACCAATCGACCCGAGCCGGCTAGCTGGGCCGCTGCGAATGGGGCAAACATCGCCTGCGTCGGACCTTCCACTTCTGTTCGCAGCGTTACCGACGCGTTCCGCGCCGCCCGAATTCACGATGCTGACATTGGCCAGCAAGCGCCATTTCTTGGATTGCTCCGAATGGTGGTGATAGGGCGTTCTGAAACAGATGCGTATTTGCTCGCAGCACCTGCCTATGAACGATGGCTCAATAGCTTCAAATTTCTATACGAACTAAATGCCATTTCCACTCCACCAAACTTGCCTTTGAACTTCGATGCAGCAATTGAAAGTGAATTGTGCGTCGTGGGAACGGCAGATTCTGTCCGAAAAGCTCTCCTTGATCAGCTGGAAGAGGCAGGTGCTAATTATCTTCTGTGTCAACTGGCATTTGGGGATTTGCCGCTGGATGCCTCACTATACACCGCATCGGCCATTGGATCCGAAATCATGGCTCGAGTTGCCGCATCGTGAATCCGTCGTGTGATTGGAGGAGCAGCGGCAGCGCTGCTCCTCATTGCGAAACGGTTGTGGGGGCCGGACTCCTGTGTCAGGTGTAAACCATTGGAGCACGTCCTATCTGATCCAGGTCATATCCTGCGGCTTTGAAGTAGTTGGCACATTCGGCTGGGGTGAAGAGGTCGACGACCGCGCCGAGGCGTCCTGACCTTGCCCCTCTGATCTAATCCGGTTTGAAGTTCGTTCTGGCCCATCCAGAGGACCAGGACATGAAACGCAGCCGCTTCTCTGAAGAGCAGATCATCGGAATTTTGAAGAAACACGAGGCCGGGGTATCGGTTGGCGATCTGTGCCGCAAGCACGGGGTCAGCGACGCCTCGATCTACAATTGGAAGGCCCGCTTCGGCGGGATGGATGTCACCGAGGCTCGGCGACCTGAAGGCGCTGGAGGACGAGAACACGCGCCTGAAGCGGCTTTTGGCCGACGCCATGCTCGACAATGCCGCGTTGAAGGACCTTGTGGGAAAGAAATGGTGACGCCCGCCGCCAAGCGGAAAGCTGTCGCTCGCCTGAAGGAAGGCTTCGGGATGAGCGAACGGCGGGCGTGTAAAGCCATCGGCTGTTGCCGCATGACGGTTCGCTACCAGACCAGCAGGCCGGACGACCGCGAGGTTCGCGAGCGGATGAAGGCCGATCGCGCAGGAGCGTCGCCGGTTCGGCTACCGGCGTCTTCTCGTGATGCTGAGGCGGGAGGGCCTGGTCGTGAACCACAAGAAGCTGTTCCGGCTCTATCGGGAGGAGAAGCTCGCCGTCGCCGCCGTGGCGGCCGCAAGCGGGCGATCGGGACCAGGGCGCCGATGCTGGTGCCGCTGAGGCCCGACGAGCGCTGGTCGCTCGACTTCGTATCGGACCAGCTCACCGACGGGCGCCGCTTCCGCATCCTGGCCGTCGTCGACGACTGCACGAGAGAGTGCCTCGCACTCATCGTTGATACGTCTCTCTCGGGCATGCGGGTTGCCCGCGAATTGGACGGCTCATCACCGAGCGGGGCCGGCCCAGGATGATCGTCAGCGACAATGGCAGCGAGTTCACCTCGAACGCCATCCTCTCCTGGGCGGATCAGAACCGCGTCGAATGGCATTACATTGCGCCCGGCAAGCCGATGCAGAATGGCTTCATCGAGAGCTTCAACGGCCGACTGCGCGATGAACTGCTCAACGAGACGCTGTTCACCTCGCTGGCTCAGGCGCGCGTAGCCATCGCCCTGTGGCACGCCGACTACAACACCGCGCGGCCGCACTCCCCCCTGGCAGACCCCGGCCAAGTTCGCCAGCACCTTCAATCCGCGACGGTCGCTCGCGCTGCGCTATGCCAAAGGCTCCGCGCCAGCGCCCGTCGCTTCACCCGCCCAGCAGGGCACAACCCACGCCGGAAACGAACTCAAAACTGCTGGGGCAACGTCAGTCCCATAGAGCCTTGATGGTTATCTCGGCCTTTGCTCGCAGCAGCGCCTTAGGTTGGGCGAAGGCGTTCTCAATCGGATTGAAGTCGGGACTGTAGGGCGGCAGTTAGAGCAGGCTCGCCTGCGGCCTCAATCGCGCCGCGCAGGGTTCTCCAGGCGGATGTCGCCAATGTCAAATTTGCTGGCATCCATGTCGCCCTCGCCAACCGCACAAGCGAAGGCCAGAAAGCCAACATGTGTTCTGCGGCTTAATTAAGAGTCAGCCGATGTCGGCCGAACATCACCTTGTCTCGAAGTCGACGATCGGACAGCAGGTTGCGAAAGTTGGCGCGATGCGAAACAAACTGCTGAAGCGCTCAACTTTTATTGATCACGCGTGTTGGACGCGACGCACTCCCGTTCCAATCGGGCTGAGCGCAAATTCTCCCGGTTCACAAAACTGAGTCGCTGGAGTAGTGGGGGCGCAGAGAAATCTCCGGTCGCAGCCTTACCCGGTCAAAACAAGGATACCAATGATGAAGACTCTCGCCGTCTGCTCTGGCGGATTGGACTCCGTTTCCCTTGCTCACATGGTGGCAGCGGAGCACGAACTCACCGGCCTTCTATCTTTCGACTATGGCCAACGGCACAGGAAGGAATTGGGCTTCGCCGCTCTTTGCGCGCAGCGACTGAAGGTCCCGCACCAGATCATCGACATCGGCGAAATTGGCCGTGGCCTTTCCGGCTCAGCGCTGACTAGCAGTATCGACGTGCCGGACGGCCACTACGCCGAAGACACGATGAAGATTACGGTGGTGCCGAACCGCAATGCCATCATGTTGGCAATCGCCTTCGGTCTCGCCGCCGCCCACAGCGCCGAAGCGGTGGCGGCGGCCGTGCATGGTGGGGACCATTTCATCTATCCCGATTGCCGTCCGGCCTTCATTGAAGCTTTCCAGACAATGCAAGACCGCGCGCTCGACGGCTATGCGCAGATACGCCTCTATGCACCGTATGTGAATCTCGGAAAAGCTGACATTGTTGCGGATGGCGCAAGATACGGCACCCCGTTTGCTGAGACCTGGTCCTGTTACAAGGGCGGCGTGCGTCACTGCGGACGATGCGGGACCTGCGTCGAGCGGCGCGAAGCGTTCCATCTCGCCGGGCACGCTGATCCCACCGACTACGAGGACGCCGATTTCTGGCTTGAGGCGCTGCGCAGGAGGCGCGCGTAATGTTCCACATCAGCAAGGAATTCCACTTCTCGGCCTCGCATCAGCTCACCTCCTTGCCTCCCAACCATCAATGCGCGCGCCTGCACGGGCATAACTATGTCGTCGTAGTGGAGCTGTCGGCCAAGGAACTGGACGCCCACGGCTTCGTGCGCGACTATCACGATCTGGCGCCGCTCAAACGCTACATTGACGAGAGCTTCGACCATCGGCACCTCAACGACGTGCTGGGACATGAGAAGGTCACGGCGGAATGCCTGGCCAGACATTTCTATGAATGGTGCAAGGCACGTCTGCCGCAGACCGCGGCCGTGCGCGTTAGCGAAACACCGAAAACTTGGGCGGAATACCGTCCGTGACCGACATGCATCCCGCAATCCGTGTGAGCGAGATATTCGGGCCGACTATCCAGGGCGAGGGCGTGCTCATCGGCTTGCCGACGGTGTTCATCAGAACCGGCGGATGTGATTATCGCTGTTCATGGTGCGACAGCCTTCACGCGGTGGACAATCAGTATCGCCATGAATGGCTACCGATGCCGATCGATGCCGTGTGGCAAACCGTCCATGCGCTTTCCGGCGGCAGGCCGGTTATGGTCTCCTTGTCAGGCGGCAACCCGGCCATTCAGCCGTTCGGTCCCCTCATAGAACGAGGCCATCGCGAGGGCTATCGTTTTGCACTGGAAACGCAGGGTTCCGTGGTGAGGGAGTGGTTTGCGGATCTTGACGTGCTGACCCTTAGCCCAAAGCCGCCGTCCAGCGAGATGACGACCCGTTGGGCTGCGTTTGATGCATGCCTCGAAGCGGCGCAAGAGAAGCCGCAAATCGTGCTCAAGCTCGTCGTTTTCGACGAGAGTGACTATGCCTACGCCAAAGAAGTCGCGGCGAGATATCCGCACCTTCCGATCTATCTGCAACCCGGCAATCACACGCCGCCGCTCCCTGGCAGTGAAGACGCCTCTGTCGACTTGGACGGAATAATGATGCGAATGGAATGGCTTGTCGAAAGGGTGACTAGCGACAGGTGGTTCGAAGCCCGCGTGTTGCCGCAGCTGCACGTTCTGCTTTGGGGTAACAAGAGGGCGGTCTAGTCTGTGGCTTGCGTCGCACCGGAAGGCCGGGCTCCAACGGCTTGGCAGGCTCTCTTCGCGTGCCGAGTACAGCCGAGCTTTGTTCGCGTCAGCGGTCTCGCGATTGTGCGGCTGGAAACCGCCCGGACACCCCGCTGCCGGCGTGTGTCACCTTGACTCCGATGAGCTGTCGTCACGCAAAGTTGAAATCCGCAAGAACTGGCCTTCTCGCCCCACCTGCTCCGTCGCAAGCACGTCATCCCCTCATCCTTGTCCAGCTCTTATCGATGTATCTCATTGTCCGGCCTGACGCACGACTGTCAGCATGGGAATGCATCCATTGCGCAAATGCCTTCCATAAAGAAGATCGATTTCCTCATTGGCCCAACGTGAAATATAGCAACGTTTTCGTGGCGTGGGTCGGCTGCGTCGGGAGTAGCGATGAAAACGTATTGGGGTCGCCTGCGTCTCCTTGGGCAGCGAGTGTAAAGTATAGCGATGCGGCCTCCGGCGCGAACGGCAGCCGCGCAGTGATCACCTTCGCCTGTGCCTTTGCGGCGGGGGTCAAGCGCTGGTCTGCTAAAATTTTTTATCGTTTAGCTGGTTGAAACTGCCCCCGTTGCGGGCTGCAGAAGCCGGCCAGCCGAGAAACGGCAGCCGCACTTATGAAAGCACGCCAAGGCGTGCGGGCATCTATCAGTTGCAAAGGACAATACTGGCCGCGCCGATTGGCCATCACGCGTCCATTAGGGCAGCCACCAACATCAGTTCGCAAGAGGAGCAAAAGTAATATGTATCGTCGTCACCTGATCAAAGGGTTGGTTGCGCTCGGCGCATGCCGGATTTGCGTTCAAGCCGCCCAAGCGACCAGTGCCCATTGGGGGTACACCGGTCCGGTCGGACCGGAGCACTGGGCTGATCTGGATAAGGAAAATTTCGTATGCTCTGCCGGCACGCAGCAATCGCCGATCAATATCAACAGCGCGGTCAAGGCGGATATCCCGCATATCGCCATCGGCTGGCACAAGGGCGGCGGCAATATGGTGAACAACGGCCACACCATTCAAATCAATATGCCACAAGGCAGCACGCTGACCCGCGGCGATCGTGTCTACGAACTGGTACAGTTCCATTTCCATGCGCCAAGCGAACATCACGTGGCGGGCAAGAGCTTCCCGATGGAGGTGCATTTCGTTCACAAGGACACGCAAAGTGGTACTCTGGGCGTGCTGGGCGTCTTTTTAACGCCCGGCGCGACAAATGCCAGCTTTGCTGCCCTTGCTGCGGCCTTTCCCGAACTGCCGAATGGGGAGGTGACGATCGACGAGGTGAATCCCAACTGGCTTCTGCCAGCCTCGCTTGGCTATTGGACTTATGAGGGCTCACTGACGACGCCGCCGTGCACCGAAAACGTCGAGTGGATGGTGGCGATGGAACCGGTTGACGTTGATCCGGCAGACATCCAGCGATTTGCCTCACTCTACCCGTCGAACGCGCGCCCTATTCATTCACCCAATCGACGCTTCATCCTGCGCCAGAGTTGAGCGCCGCCCCAGCGGTTCCGCACGGTCCAACATTCTTGGCACAAGTTGGCGCGAAGCCTCCTCTTCCGGTCTGGCGGTCTGACGGCGCTCCCCAAGCTGGCTAGTCTAAATGATAGGGATTCGGTGCCGACACCACTCGTCCCAAATACGTCGCGGCGAGGTTTGTCTGCAACCCGGCAATCACACGCCGCCCCGCCGTGGTAATGAAGACGTCTCTGTCGAGTCCGACGGAATATGATGCGCATGGAACCGCTGGTAGAAAAGGTGACCAGCGACAGGTGGTTCGAAGCCCGCGTCTTGCCGCAGCTGCACGTTCTACTCTGGGGTAACAAGAGGGTAGTGTATACCTTCTCCTAGCTTCGCCGCCAACTACTCGGTTTTCCGAATTGCTCTCTATATTCTTGAAGACGATGCGTTCGTTAAAGACATGTGCTGCGCACCTGGTGTAAAAGCTGCTCTCATCATGCAGAGGTCAAGCCAGTCGGGCTCATCCGAGGCTATGGCCGTGAGCACTGTTCAGTTCGGCAGAGAGGGCGCTTTTGTACACACTTTGCGATCGTGGCGGCCCCGTGGGCAGATCTGCAAGCTGCCGCGACACTAACCTCTCGAAGCCCGCCCGCCCGCCTTTCGTGCAGCTTCCTCTGAACAAAACCACCGCTCGCCCTTCAATAGGTTGATGCGTGTCTCCCAGTAAGATTCCTGTCCAAGAACGTGATAATCTTCTTGCCAGTGTTGTAGCTGATGTTGCCCTTGATGCCGCAGCCTACCGCGGCGGGACCAAACTCAATGGCAAGCAGGCCGGCTAGGATCGTGCAGCCAGTCGCGAGCCTCGCCCACAACGGGGTCTCACGCGCATGAGGGCGCCGACCATGGGTTCGGCGGTTCATACGCGTATAACACGTATCTTTCTGAAAAAATCAATGCTCTCGGCTAAGCTACTGAATTATTTGGCTTCCATATAGCGCGTCGGCGGAACCAACTTGTAGACGGGCTATGAAAGGTTAAGCGCGGATGTCTATCGGCCGCCGGCGTTCCCGCTCTGTAAGCCTGCCTGAACTACCCGCGCCGCGGTCAAGCCCCAGGCTCCTGCTCATCCAGCGACCGCCCGATCAATGGCAGGCTGGAAAGACAAGAGCCGATGTCTTCCGATGGTCTCGCCATCAGCTTTGGGCTAACTTCCCCATTCTCCCGCTTCGAGCTCGACACACGGCGGTTTGGATGGCGCACGACAATCTGTGTCGGCTTTGTCGTGTCCGTGACAGACGCCTGAAAGGCCCGTTCGCGCGTTTTGCCGCCGTCTAAGCGGCTGGAATTTAATGACAAAGTTTCTTCTGGGATCGGCCGATCACGCTGGTACGCTTTTTGCGATGCTTGGTGTGAGGCGGCACGAGCTGCCTATCGGCACTTGTGTCGCGGGCAGTCGCGATAATTAGAACGAAGGAAGGAAAGCTATTATGTCAGGTCTGCGTCAGATCGCCTTTTACGGAAAAGGCGGCATCGGCAAGTCCACCACGTCCCAAAATACGCTCGCTGCCCTTGTCGACCTCGGGCAGAGAATCCTCATCGTAGGATGCGACCCCAAAGCCGATTCCACACGCTTGATCCTGAATTCGAAAGCTCAGGATACCGTCCTGGATCTCGCCGCACAGGAAGGCTCGGTGGAAGACCTCGAACTCCAGGACGTGCTCAAGGTGGGCTACAGAGGCATCAAGTGCGTGGAGTCCGGCGGCCCCGAGCCGGGTGTCGGTTGCGCCGGCCGCGGCGTCATCACCTCGATCAATTTCCTCGAGGAGAATGGCGCTTATGACGATGTCGATTATGTCTCCTATGACGTCCTCGGCGACGTGGTATGCGGCGGCTTCGCCATGCCGATCCGCGAAGGCAAGGCCCAGGAGATCTATATCGTCATGTCCGGCGAGATGATGGCGCTCTATGCCGCCAACAACATCGCCAAGGGCATCCTCAAATATGCCCATTCGGGCGGTGTGCGGCTGGGCGGGCTGATCTGCAATGAACGTCAAACCGACCGCGAACTCGATCTGGCCGAAGCACTGGCTGGCCGATTGAATTCCAAGCTCATCCACTTCGTGCCCCGCGACAACATCGTCCAACATGCCGAACTCAGGAAGATGTCGGTGATCCAGTACGCGCCGGACTCAAAGCAGGCAGGGGAATACCGCGCTCTGGCCGAGAAGATCCACGCCAATTCGGGCCAGGGTACGATCCCGACGCCGATCACCATGGAGGAGCTGGAGGAGATGCTGCTCGACTTCGGCATCATGAAGACCGACGAGCAGATGCTTGCCGAGCTTCACTCCAAGGAAGCGGCGAAGGCGGCGGCCCAGTAGTGACATTAGCGCTGCCATGAATCGGCGCGCCTTGCAGAGAACGGCGCCTATTCTTTGAGGCGTCACCCAACCTTGAAAGGGGGACTCATGAGCCGGGAATACGAGAATGACGGTGCTCTTCATGCGAAGCTTATCGAAGAGGTGCTGTCGCATTATCCCGACAAGGCGGCGAAGCGCCGCAAGAAGCACCTCAACGTCGCAAAGAGCGGCAACGAGGCTGGCGGGGAAAGCGAGGTCCTTTCCGAATGCGACGTCAAATCGAACATCAAGTCCATTCCCGGGGTGATGACGATTCGCGGCTGTGCATATGCTGGTTCGAAAGGCGTGGTGTGGGGGCCAGTCAAGGATATGGTCCATATCTCGCACGGCCCGGTCGGCTGCGGCCAATATTCTTGGTCGCAGCGCCGCAACTACTACGTCGGTACAACGGGCGTCGACACGTTCGGGACAATGCAGTTCACCTCCGATTTCCAGGAGAAGGACATCGTCTTCGGCGGCGACAAGAAGCTGGAACAGATCATTGACGAGATTGAAGTCTTGTTTCCGCTCAACAACGGCATCACCGTGCAGTCCGAATGCCCTATCGGCCTGATTGGCGATGACACCGAGGCCGTTTCTCGCAAAAAGACCAAGGAGTATGACAAGACGATCGTGCCGGTACGCTGCGAGGGCTTCCGCGGCGTCTCGCAGTCGCTTGGCCACCACATCGCCAATGATGCAATCCGGGATTGGGTCTTCGACAAAAAGGATGTCAAGTTCGAGGCCGGCCCCTACGACGTCAACGTCATCGGCGACTACAATATCGGCGGCGATGCCTGGGCCTCGCGCATACTGCTTGAGGAGATAGGGCTGCGCGTGGTTGGCAACTGGTCGGGTGACGCCACACTCGCAGAGATCGAGCGCGCCCCGAAGGCTAAGCTCAATCTTATCCACTGCTACCGGTCGATGAATTACATCTGTCGGCATATGGAGGAAAAGTATGGCGTCGCCTGGATGGAGTACAATTTCTTCGGTCCCTCCCAGATCGAAGCCTCTCTGCGCAACATAGCCAAGCATTTTGGGCCGGAAATCGAGGAGAAGACCGAAAAGGTCATTGCCAAGTACAGGCCGCTTGTTGATGCGGTCATCGCCAAGTACCTGTCGCGCCTGGAAGGAAATACCGTGATGCTCTATGTCGGCGGCCTGCGCCCCCGCCACGTCGTCACGGCCTACGAGGACCTCGGCATGGTCATCGTGGGCACCGGCTATGAATTCGCCCACAGCGACGACTATCAGCGCACCGGCCACTACGTGAAGAACGGCACGCTGATCTACGATGACGTGACCGGCTATGAGTTGGAGAAATTCATCGAAGGGATTCGCCCAAATCTGGTCGGCTCGGGAATCAAAGAAAAATACCCGGTGCAGAAGATGGGCATACCGTTCCGCCAGATGCATTCCTGGGATTATTCAGGCCCGTATCACGGCTACGACGGCTTTGCCATTTTCGCACGTGATGTGGATCTCGCCATTAACAACCCGGTCTGGGACCTATTCCACGCGCCTTGGAAAAGAAGCCGGGGCGATGAGCGGGCGATGGCTGCCGAATAAACATTTGCTTCAGCCCCAGTCTCCCACTGAGACGGTGAACTCCCGCGGCCTCTGATCCGCCGGAGCCTGGAACGTCTTGACGTCCTGAGCTGCCGTCCCGCGCAGCCAGATGCAAAAGAGGTAATCATCATGCCGCAGTCGGCTGAAAAAATTCTCGATCACGCTCCCCTGTTCCGCGAGCCGGAATACAGAAAGATGCTCGCTGAGAAGAAGCTAAACTTCGAATGTCCGCACCCCGATGAAATCGTTTCCGATCAGCGCGATTTCACCCAGACGTGGGAATACCGCGAAAAGAACCTCGCCCGCAAAGCGCTTGTCGTGAACCCGGCCAAGGCCTGCCAGCCGCTGGGTGCGGTATTCGCTGCCGCCGGCTTCGAGCGAACCATGTCCTTCGTCCACGGCAGCCAAGGTTGCGTCGCCTATTACCGCTCGCACCTGTCGCGCCATTTCAAGGAGCCTGCCGCGGCGGTCTCCTCCTCAATGACCGAGGATGCGGCGGTGTTTGGCGGCCTGAAGAACATGGTCGACGGGCTCGCCAACACCTACCAGCTCTACGACCCCAAGATGATTGCCGTGTCGACGACCTGTATGGCAGAGGTCATTGGCGACGACCTGCACAGCTTCATCCAGAACGCCAAGGACGAAGATTCAGTCCCGCGCGACTTCGACGTGCCCTTTGCCCACACCCCGGCCTTCGTTGGCAGTCATGTCGACGGCTATGACAACATGGTCAAAGGCATTTTGGAGCACTTCTGGAAAGGTCAGGAGCGTACGCAAATCGAAGGAACCATCAACATCATTCCGGGCTTCGACGGCTTCTGCGTCGGCAACAACCGGGAGCTCAAGCGCCTGCTCGATGTAATGGGCGTGTCCTATACATTGATCCAGGATGCCTCTGACCAGTTCGATACGCCTTCGGACGGTGAATACCGCATGTATGACGGGGGCACGAAGATCAACGAGGTGAAGAAGGCCCTCAACGCCGAGGCAACGCTTTCGCTGCAGCATCACAACACCCGAAAGACACTGGGCTATTGCGAGGAGGTCGGGCAGGCGACGGCCTCGTTCCACTATCCGCTCGGCGTTCAGGCGACGGACGAATTCCTGATGGAGGTCGCGGCGATTTCCGGCAAGGAGATTCCCGAGGCAATTCGCCTCGAGCGCGGCCGACTGGTAGACGCCATGGCGGACAGCCAATCCTGGCTGCATGGTAAGAAATACGCCATCTACGGTGATCCCGACTTCGTTCACGCAATGGCCCGCTTTGTCATGGAGACCGGCGGCGAGCCAACCCATTGCCTCGCCACCAATGGCACCTCGGCATGGGAAGCCGATTTGAAGAAGCTGCTAGCATCCTCGCCTTTCGGCAAGGCTGCCCAGGTTTGGGCGGGCAAGGACCTGTGGGCGCTGCGCTCGCTGCTCTTTACCGAGCCGGTGGACCTTTTGATCGGCAATTCCTACGGCAAGTACCTGGAGCGCGACACCGGAACGCCGCTGATCCGGCTGATGTTTCCGATCTTCGATCGGCACCATCATCACCGCTTTGCGCTCTTTGGCTACCAGGGCGCGTTGCGCGTGCTGACGACGATCCTCGACAAGATCTTCGACAAACTCGATCGCGAGACGAGCGAGACGGGTGTGACGGATTATTCCTATGACCTCACGCGCTAAGAGCCGTGGCCGGCTTTTCGCCGAGGCCATTCCTTGCCCAATGGACTGGGGAGGCTGAGCGATGTCCTCCCTCAGCGCCAAAATCAAGGACGCCTTCGATGAGCCCGCCTGCGATAAGAACCGTGGCAAAGATGCCAAGGCGCGCAAGGAGGGCTGCTCGAAGTCGCTGACACCAGGTGCGGCAGCCGGCGGCTGCGCCTTTGACGGAGCCAAGATCGTCCTGCAGCCGATCACCGACGTTGCGCATCTGGTCCATGCGCCGCTCGCCTGCGAGGGCAATTCTTGGGACAACCGTGGTGCGGTTTCGTCAGGGCCGACCTTGTGGCGGACAAGCTTCACGACCGACCTCACCGAACTCGACCTGGTGATGGGGCAGGGCGAGCGGAAACTCTTCAAGGCGATCCGCGAGATCAAGCACACATACGCGCCGCCGGCGATCTTCGTCTACTCAACTTGCGTAACGGCGCTGATCGGTGACGACATCGAGGCCGTGTGCAAACGCGCCACGGAAAAGTTCGGTTTGGCCGTGGTGCCGATCAATGCGCCTGGCCTGGCAGGCTCCAAGAACCTCGGCAACAAGCTCGCCGCCGAGGCGTTGCTCGATCATGTCATCGGCACGGTCGAACCCGACGACCCCGGGCCCTACGACATCAACATCCTTGGCGAATTCAACCTCTCGGGCGAATTCTGGCTTGTAAAGCCGCTCCTCGATCGGCTCGGCATCCGGGTGCGCGCCTGCATTCCCGGCGATGCGCGTTACCGCGACATTGCTTCCGCGCACCGCGCCCGGGCGGCAATGATCGTGTGCTCGACCGCGCTGATCAGTCTTGCCCGCAAGATGGAGGAGCGCTGGGACATCCCGTTCTTCGAGGGCTCCTTCTATGGCATCTCCGACACATCGCAAGCTCTTCGCAACCTTGTCAGGCTGCTGGTGAGGAAGGGCGCCGATCCGGAGATCCTCGAGCGCACGGAGACGCTGATCGCGCAGCAGGAGGCGATCGCGTGGAAGAAACTCGAATCCTACCGGCAAAGGCTCCAAGGCAAGCGCGTGCTGCTCAACACAGGCGGTGTGAAGTCCTGGTCGGTTGTCCGTGCGCTGATGGAGATCGGAATCGAGATCGTCGGCACCTCGGTCAAGAAATCTACGGTGCAGGACAAGGAGCGCATCAAACAAGTTCTCAAGCACGACAAGCATATGTTCGAATACATGGCTGCGCGCGAGCTGTACGCCATGCTCTCTGAACACAGGGCCGATATCATGCTGTCGGGCGGTCGCACGCAATTCATTGCGCTCAAGGCCAAGACGCCCTGGCTCGATATCAACCAGGAGCGCCAGCACCCTTATGCCGGCTATGCCGGCATGGTGGAACTCGTACGCCAGATCGACCTCGCCATTCACAATCCGGTCTGGTCTCAGGTGCGCCAGCCGGCCCCGTGGGATTGCCAGCCTGATCTAAAAGACGAACTGCCATGCACGAAGAAGGAGTCCGGGCACCTGTTCGATGAATTCGCCGGCGCGACGGCACACGAGTTCAGCGAGTGTTGAGGCGACCGATGGCCCGCATCCTTCCCCAGACCAAATCCGCGGCGGTGAACCCGCTGAAGTCGTCGCAGCCGCTGGGTGCCGCCTTTGCCTTTCTTGGGGTCGACGGCGCGATGCCGCTGTTCCACGGCAGCCAGGGATGCACAAGCTTCGCGCTCGTGCTCTTCGTACGGCACTTCAAAGAAACGATTCCATTGCAGACAACAGCGATGGATGAGGTGGCGACCATCCTCGGCGCTGCCGACCATCTTGAAGAAGCCATCCTCAACCTCAAGAACCGCACGAAGCCAAAGCTGATCGGGGTGTGCACGACCGCGCTGGTGGAGACGCGTGGCGAAGATTGCGCGAGTGATATTGCGAACATCAAGCTGAAGCACACGCAAGAGCTTGCGGGTACGGAGGTCGTGCTGGCCAACACGCCGGATTTTGACGGCGCGATCGAAGAGGGCTGGGCCAAGGCAGTCACCGCAATGATCAAAGGGATTACAGGCTCGGGCGAACGTGCGCGGCAGCCGAAGAAGATCGCGATCCTGCCCGGATGCAACCTCACTGTCGCCGACATCGAGCATATGCGTGACATGGTTGAAAGCTTTGGGCTCAAGCCGGTTATTCTGCCCGACATTTCAGGCTCGCTCGACGGTACGGTTCCTGACCGCTGGGTAGCGACCACATACGGCGGCACCAGCGTCGAAGACATTCGCGAGTTGGGCACGGCCATGCAATGCATCGCCATCGGTGAGCACATGCGCCGCCCGGCGAAAGCGCTGCACGGGTTGACCGGCGTGCCTTACGTGTTGTTCCAGTCACTGACTGGGCTGCAGGACACGGACCGCTTCGTGTCGCTGCTGTCTGCGATTTCGGGCGCGGCGGTACCGGCCCGCGTGCGCCGGCGCCGGGCGCAATTGCAGGACGCGATGCTCGACGGACATTTCCATTTCGGCGGCAAGAAAATTGCCATCGCTGCCGAACCAGACCAGCTGTTCCAACTTGCGACCTTCTTTGCTGGCCTCGGCTCCGAGATAGCCGCGGCCGTCACAACGACCGACAGGTCTAAAATTCTCGAGAAAGTCCCGGCGGTTTCGGTTCAGATCGGCGATCTCGGCGATCTGGAAAGTCTTGCCGTCGGTGCTGACCTGCTTGTCACGCATTCGCACGGGCGCCAAGCATCGGAGCGGCTCCGAATTCCGCTCATGCGCATCGGGTTCCCGGTCTTCGATCGACTAGGCAGCCAGCACAAGCTCGCAATTCTCTATCAGGGCACCCGCGACATGATCTTCGAGGTCGCCAGCATCTTCCAGGCCAACCAACACGCGCCCACTCCTGAGGCGCTTGATCCACTCCGTAATCGAGAAATATCACGATGAACGCTGTTCGCCGCCTCTCGCTGGTCAGTAGTGAGGTTTTCGCCCCGATGCCTGAACGACGTAAGGGCGCATTGCGCGTTGCGATCGCCACTCAGGACATGCAGGACCTCAACGCCCATTTCGGGTCGGCCAGGCGCTTTGCTGTCTACGACGTGACGCGCGAGGAATGGAATCTCGTAGAAGCCGTGGCCTTCGATGACGTGTCCGATGAAAGCGGGGAGCATCGGGCCGAGCGCGATGATCGCATCACGCCAAAGGTGGATGCGCTCAAGGGCTGTCAGATCCTGTTTTGTCTGGCAATTGGCGGCCCTTCGGCAGCCAAGCTTGTCGCGGCAAAAATCCACCCGATCAAAGTGGCGGAGCCCCAATCGATCCCACAGGTGCTCTTGCGCACGCAGATGATGCTCAGGACGTGTCCTCCGCCTTGGCTGCGCAAGGTGCTGGCGCGAGCGGGCATTGCCGAAAAGAAACCGTCCTTCGAGGACGAGGACTGAAAAGAGGAGGACGCCAATGCCTGACCCCGCAATCCCCCCAGCTGTCGCCGAAGACGAGGCGGCTCTTTGCACCCCGTTCGTCAAATGCCTCGTGCGGCTGATCCGTTCTCAGGATTCCTATGGCTCGTGGGAACGCAAAGCGGACGCTGAGCTGCTGGGCGACTTCATCATTACCAAGGAACAGCGCCGAGGGATCCCAATCATCGGAGATCCCGATCCCGACGTGCTGTGGAGGCTCGACAAGTACTACGCCGCCATCGGGCTTGCGATCGAGGAGCGCTGCGGCCTTATGGCATCGCCGATGATCCAGGTGAGCCATGAGGGTTTTGGTCGGGTGCTTTTCACGACCGGACGGCTGGTCGTTTTGTCCAAAACGCTGCGCGATGTCCACCGGTTTGGCTTCGAGACGCTCCTGAAGCTCGCCACGGCCGGTACGAAGCTGGTCGACGATGCGATTTCAGTCATCGAAACCTTTCCCCACGTGGCGCTGGCATGATGGGCGCGATTTTCGAGAAAGGCCATCATGACGGACCCGAGAAACTATGTTGGCCAGTCCCCTCGATCCAGGGACTCGAGGCCGACCAGGTTGTTGGGGTATCGCCGATGAAGAAGCCGCTGGTCCTGATCTGCTCGCAAGATGCCGAGTTCTATCTGCTCTACAGCCACATACTGGAGGTTGACGGTTTCAGCAGTGAGACGGCAGACGGCGCGAAGGCTGCGCTGGCCTTGGCCGAACAACGGGAGCTTCAGGCCGTAGTGCTGGATTGCGACCCAGCCAGCATAAACGGGTCCGCAATTTGCGCCCACCTCAAGCGGGAACCGCGCACCACCGACCTGCCTATCATCGCCCTGATCGCGCCTGGCGCCGAGCACCAGCACCTCGATCTCTTGAAGGCAGGCGTTGAGAGCTTTGTGCGGCCGGTGGCTCCGGCCAAGCTGCTCGACTGCCTGCGGGCGAGGCTCGGGCTGACCAAGCGTGGTCCGAACGGGGTTGAAAACGACAGTTGGATTTGTTGTGGAGGCCTGGAGATGAAGCTCGATGCCCATCGGGTTCGCGGTAATGGCCACGACATCCATCTCGGACGGATCGATTTCAACGTGCTGCGGCTTATGATTGAGGCCCCCGGCAAGGTCTTCAGCCGGGACGAGCTTATCGGGGCGGCCTGGCTGCCCAACATTCATGTCGGTGCACGCACCGTCGATGTCCATATCAGCCGAATCAGGAGGGCGCTGAAAACGGCCTTGCCCGGCAGCGTCATTCGCACCGTCAGGTCGGCCGGCTACTCGCTCGAGAAGCCGGACGACTGAAATCGGTGATCGAACGTGGTGCCGCTCTCTCTTCCTCCTGAGAGCGGTGTTGCCGCTTTGAGGCGCTCCTAACGAAGACCAGGAGAAGCAGGCAAATGGAATTTAAAAGCATATTCAGTGTGACGGGTGCTGATCATTCTGATGAGGACCTCACAACAGCTGCCGGACTGTGTGCCGAGGTCGGCGCGCACCTATCGGTACTCATTATACCGCCTCCATTGCTCTTGATGTCGTCTCCGCCCCCCGAATGGAATACAGGACGTGCACAGGCAATTGCAGTACCGAACTATCGATTTCAGCAAATCGAGAAATTTTCACAGGACGTGACCAGAATGGAAAGACGGTCCGCGGATATCCTCAAAAGGCTGAAAGCTATGTCGCTTTCCTGTGACGTTGACACCGACTATTGCGATCCGGCTAGCCTCGGTGAAGTGGCACGACAGCGGGCGCTCTGCGCTGACCTGACGATCGTTGGAGGAGACCTCCTCAACGATGAGACTCTCGGACCTCCTGTTGTCAACGGCTGCTTGTTCGATAGCGGAAAGCCGGTGCTCATCGTGCCGAAGGGCGTTAAGGCGACGCTGTCGCCTCGACGCGTGCTGGTCGGCTGGGATTCGCGTGTAGAGGCCTCGCGTGCGGTTCGGGAAGCTCTTAGTATCCTATCCGCTGCCAAGGAAGTCTGTGTCGCTATGGTCGATCCAAAGGCGCAAAACAACGGGAAAGGCGCGCAGTCTGGAGCTGACATCGCTGCCTATCTTACTCGGCACGGTGCTCGGGTCTCCGTTGACCTGCTTAAGAGCGCCGGCAAATCGGCGGGCACAGTGCTGACCCAGCACGCGAACGACATCTGTGCTGACATGATGGTTATGGGTGCTTATGGCAGCCGTGGGCTGCGTGAGCGGATTTTCGGCGGTCCGCCGAGCTGGAGCTTTGGGAAGACCACATTGCCGCTGTTTTTGGCTCGCTGATCAGCTCCGTAGGAACACCGATCAGGTCGTAGGACCGCCAACCAGTCCGAAGTCGTCGTCGGTTACCGGTCGGATTGCGGAGACATGGCTGGATCCGCGAACATCTTGCGACGCTTGTCAGAGCCAAACCGGACGCCTCGACTGCTTCACGACGCTCTCGTGAACCAACTCGTGCGAGATCGTCCGCAACGGGCAGTAAAGACGAACGGCTGCAGCAGACCGCAGCCAAGCCACAGGGCGGGTGTACCAGGAGACCCCGCCTCGTGCGCGAACCCTGTTGGAAGGCCCCTTATCAGTACCCGGACGCGCGTCAAATCGGCGGCTGTCCCTGTCAGCCTGCGGTGTGCAAGGGCCGCTGCCGCGGAGCTTCCCCTGCCCGATCGTCGGGCGTGCGACAATGTCGGATTCCAGACGAGCTGGAACTGCGCGAACTCGTTGGTTTGACAGGTCTTTATCCGGCACGCCGCATGCATGGGAGTCTCCGAAAGCATTAAGAGCCGTTATCCATGGTTACGCCCCTCGAAAGAAAGAGCCGCTTCCGTCGTGGCAGGGAAACAGCCACTCCTGGGGTGGAGGCCGGCGCTAGAAGCCGCCGTAAGATCCGGAAGAGCCGCGCGACAGCATCACACACTTTCCTTCTGCTCTTGGGTTCGGATCACGCCGCGCCGCTGTCGATGCCGCCGACATTGAGCCCAAGACCTGGAAGGCGGCACACGCTTTTGCTGTCCTCTCAGTCGGGACCGCGGCTCAAGCATGCCTGTGAGGTTCGCATTGCTCAATGCCCGGCAATCGACGTCAACATGCCGCTGAGTTGGAAAACACTCCTAGAGGAGTAAGGATAAGTGGACCTCTTTTGTATTGGTGTGGGTGCTGGACCATCTAATTTGAGCCTTGCGTGTCAGATACAGGAAGAGATTGCGCAAGGGGCACTGTTCCTGGACCGGGAGGTCGATTTCCGAGGACATCCAGGCAGCGCTTTCGATTGCGCGGAGCTCCAGGTCGGCCACTTCCAGGATCTGGTTACTCTGGTCAATCCGCGATCAGCCTACACATTCGTAAACTACCTCCACGAGAACGGGCGTCTTTACAATTTCCTCAATGCGCAATTTCACGGGGTGCTTAGAGCCGAGTTCGCCCAATATCTCAACTGGGCGTTCCAGAAGAATCCGCTTGTCCGTGGCGGCGAGGCCGTTCGCGAAATCCGCTTTGACGGCGAGTTTCGCGTGCGGACGGACAACGCGGTCCTTGATGCAAGAAACCTCGTCATCGACATAGGCAAGCAGGCGCAAATTCCGCCTCAGTTTCATGGCTGGACTGGACCCAACCTGTTCCACTCATCTGAGTTGGCCCACATCAATCCTGAGGTGCAAAAAAAGCATGTCTGCGTTGTTGGCGGCGGACAGTCGGGAGCCGAGCTGCTACTGCACCTTGTCGGCCGGCCGAAAGAACGGCGGCCCGCGGCGATCACATGGGTCTTGACGCGCGAGATGCCTTTCGACGACCACGCGTTCACAAACGGGCTGTTCACGCCATGCTTCTCGGATCGTTTTGCTGCGATGAGCGAGGTGCATCGACAGCTGTTCCTGCGGCGTTTCGCGCTTGCCTCCGAGGGCATTTCAGAAAGCAAGTTGCGCGCGGTCTATCAGGCGCTCTACCACCACGCCTTTCTCGAGCCACACCAATGCGAGATCACATTGCGGCCAAGTTGCAACGTGTCGCGCTGCATCAATGCCGGAGCAGGGCACAGGCTCACGCTGCAACGCGGCTTGGACAACATCGGAGAAGTAACCGCCGATATCGTCATCCTGGCCACCGGGTACGAGAAACCGCTGCCGGGTTTCCTAGAACCGATCGCAGATCGCCTCGAACAGATCGGCAATGAGCTCGCCATCGGCGAGGATTTTTCGGTGTACTGGGACGGACCGCGAGACCGACGCCTTTTCGTTCAGAACGCCTGCCTTGGACAGCGCGGGCTGGCTGATCCGAACTTTGGGCTGCTGGCCTGGCGAGCGCGCCGCATCCTTGACAGCCTTCTGCGGCGCGCGCCATGCGCCAATCCCGAGCATCTAGGGTTCATCAACCGTCCCTTGACGGAGTGCTGGCCCGACCTCGGAGTCGAACAAATGGGCAGCGGGATATGATTCGTCGATATTGATGATCGGCGGTGGCATTCAGGAAAGATTTCCGCCTCTGGCGGCAAAAGCGGGACGAGCAATATTCCTACGGCGTCAGATCGCTCTGCTCGCGCTTGAGCAAGGTAGCGTCGCGCGACTCCTGCTTGGCGTGAAACAGCAAAGGGCATTCAATCACGATGCAGCTTTACGTGCTGTCGGGCTCAACGCCACGTGGATCGAGCCCAACGCCGCCGTTGGCAACCGCGACGCGAATTATGACGCCGGGCCACATGCGGCGGTGGCTGCAAGGGTACCGAGCCTCTCCCGCACTTTCGACCCCATCGCCGAAGTGCGACTACTCCAGGACGCCGAAGCCGGTCTTATCGCCAGCGGGCCAGCCAAACTCTCACCTTCCTAAACGGCAGCCGCTAAGGTGAGCCGTCGAAAGCCGACATTCAGGTTAACGTCAGCTGGCCGTGTTAGGGCTCGCTTATTCAAGGCGGTACCGGCGCTTGCCGAAGCTAAGAAGGGTTGGCATGCCCTTTGCCGTGCTTGATGTGCGGCAACACGGTGAGAGCTCCGCTGAAGCAAGCGAGAGGGAGCAATGCCCTCGAGACCGTGTCCGATTTTGACTGGAAAATATTCCGCGACAAAAGAGACGAAAGGTGTGGAATGACTTTGGACACCAAGATGGAACTGCGTATGGGGTCCCCGGCTCCTGCGCTGAAAGTGGAGAACTGGCTGCGTGGCGAGCCCCTCACGAGCCTTCGGCCCGGCAAGGTCTACCTCGTTGAATTTTGGGCGACTTGGTGCCGACCATGTGTCCACGCCATGCCCCATTTGATCGAACTGCAGGAGAAATATAAAGACAGCGGATTTGAGATTATCGGAGTCGCAGCTTGCGAAAAGGCTGCAACCGCGGACGAAGCGCGGACCAACGTGGATGCCTGGCTGACCGAGAAGTTCCCGAATCTGAATTATCGGACAGCGTTCGATTGCACTGGCGAAATGAAAAAGCTCTGGCTGGAACCCAGCTCTTCGTTCGGGATTCCCACCTCGTTCGTGGTCGACCGCGACGGCCACATCGCTTATATCGGCCACCCGGCACCTCTCGATGACGTTTTGCCGAAAGTCCTTAACGGCAGCTGGCGCAGCAGCTATGAAGCGAAAGCCGTCGATGCAAAGCGAATCTCGCGTGTGCGCGAATCGTCGCTGAGTCAGCCGATATACGCCAAACTTGGGCCGGCGATGCAGGACGAGGATTGGGCAGCGGCACTATTGGCCATCGAAGAAGGCCTCGCCGTGATGCCAGACTCTTTTGATTTTCGGCGGGTTCATGCGGATATTCTGCTTCACAAGCTGCGCGACATCAAAACCGGCTTGCCGCTTATGCGCGAATTGGTCGAGGACGCGATCAACAAAAAGTTCGAAGCGATGTCTTGGGTGGTGATGGCGCTGAACCAACTCTTCCATCCCACGATCGACAACTCCCATCTTCCGCATGATGATCGCTTTGCGATGGGCAAGGAGCTCTCCGAACAGATCCTGGAACTTAATCCTCCGCAAGGCGATGGAGACTTTAAATTCGGGTGTTACTTTCCGGTCGCTCAGTATTATTACGAGAGCGGCAACAAGGACCGGGCGATCGAGTTGATCGAGGTGGCAATCAAATCGCTGGACCATTCGGAGCCAGTGCCGGACCAAACCAAACAGCGCTACCTCACCTCGTTGCTCCAAGCCCTGGCCAACTACACGGGTGAGCCTGCCTGTCACGCGGGTCTCTGTGTGGCTCCGCAAAACAAGACTTCCGAAACTCAAAACGCTGTCACTTCCTGAGCAAGGATCGCGAAGGGCATGACAATTGGAATTGAACACCGGCAAATCCGCCCGCCCAGGCGCACTTCGCAGCAATAACGTCGATGCCGCAAAAGTGCGCGGCTTGCGGCAGGTGGAATTTCCATTGCGTTTACCTCGGGTCGAACCGCGGCGCAGGCGTTCGCGCCGCGGTGAAAGGTCTCGCATTGGTGGACGTGCTCGAGGTCGGCCACGGGACACTGTTGCGTGGGATCGGCTCGCCCAAGCCATTCCCCGCCCACGCAAGCGCCCGAACCACACATCGCAGAAAAAGAGATCGTCCTTCAAGAGGAGTACTGAAATTGGGGAAAAGCGAAATTCCTCATGAACCGGTTGGCCCTGCTGTCCACGGGGACGACGAGGCCCTTGCTTCCCCGTTCGTCAAATGCCTCCTGCGGCTCATTCGTACTCAGGATTCCTTCGGCTTATGGGAAGGCCATTCGGATGCCGAGCTGCTGGCCGAGTTCATCATCACCAAGCAACAGCAACGTGCGGTACCCTTTGGCGGCGATCCCGATCCTGACGCGCTGTGGAGGCTCGACATGTTTTACACCGCCGTAGCGCTTGCGATCGAGGAGCGCTCCGGCGTGTCGACGTCGCCGACAATAGAAATGAAACCCGTGGGGGCTTCCGGCGGTTGGGCGTTCTGTCGAGACGTCCACCGGTTCGGCTTCGAGACTTTCCGCAAACTTGCTGAGGCCGGTACGAAACTGGTCGACGATGCGACTGCAGCCATTGAAGCCTAGCCCGAGATGGAGCGCATCAAGAAACCATTGTTCCAGGAAGGATCTATGTCAGACCTAGATAGGATGAGGAAAAAAGTCTGAAAGCTCCAGTTGCGTGCAGCTATTGCCAAGATGGCATTGCAGGACCTCGTCGAGGGTCTGCCGGGCAAGTGGGCCGACATACAGGAAGTCGCCGAGAAAACCCAAGCCGTTTATGCCGAGTTGGATGTTGCCAAGAGAGAACTCGCTTCAATGAAGAATTTAGGATGATGCGCACATTCACCACCCGTGACGGCTCCATTTGGATGCCGCCGTACCTGACCTCCATCGATAGCAAATCTGCATCGGCTGCTGCCGTTGTTTCAAGGTCTGCTCGCGCGATGTCATGCATCTTCACGGCGTTGATGATGCGGGTGAAATCCTCGCCCCTGCGATGACGAGGACGACGATTTCGACGGCAAGCTCAATCGCATGATCATGGTTGTCGATGATGCCGGCCGCTGCATAGGCTGCGGAGCCTGCGGCCGCGTCTGCCCCAAGAACTGCCAGACGCATGTTCCGGCCGACGAGCTCGCAACATGATCTGGCGAAAACCAGGGGAGCGGCGTGCACTTCATCTTTTTGTCGGCTCGTGGGGCTGGTCCTGTGCAGCAATGCGTCGATGGTTTACTTCGCTTTGGATTCGCTCCGTGTGGCAGTCGTCACGACGCTGGCCTGTTCGCTGCTGCTTCAGGCCGGCTACTTCGGCCGCGTGCTCTTTCTGATCTGGCAGTCCTCTAGCCGCGCTCGTGGAACTCGCCACAGGGGCCAGCATGCCGATGGTTACAGGAAAGCTCGGGTACCAGTCGTCTGACTCTGATCAACTGCGGAATGCAATTTTCAGCTGTGTCCCGGCTTGGTCGAATGCCCAGCATGTGCTGCTGCTTTGATGCGCGGATGACAGGATCAGTGCTCAGACCCACACCAATTTTGGTCACCCTCTGATGACTGAGCTGATCGTATAGGGAATCTGTGTTCGGCTAACACGCGACCATACCCCTGGGCTGACCGGTGCGTAGCAGGTTCAGGTACTTTTTTGCTGGAGATAGCATGCTGGAAAAATTCGAACGTTATCCGCTCACCTTTGGACCCACGCCGATCGAGAGGCTCGACCGCCTCGGCAAGCATCTGGGCGACAAGGTGGAAATCTACGTCAAACGCGAGGACTGCAACTCCGGTCTCGCGTTCGGCGGAAACAAGCTGCGCAAGCTCGAATACATTGTGCCCGACGCGATCGCGTCAGATGCCGATACGCTCGTCACAATCGGTGGCGTGCAGTCCAACCATACGCGCATGGTCGCTGCGGTCGCCGCCAAGATCGGCATGAAATGCCTCCTGGTCCAGGAGAGCTGGGTCCCACATGATGATGCTGTCTACGACCGGGTCGGCAATATCCTCTTGAGCCGCATCATGGGGGCAGAGGTGCGCCTGGTTGACGAGGGCTTTGACATCGGCATCCGCCGCAGCTGGGAAAAGGCACTTTATGAAGTCAAGGCAAGGGGCGGCAGGCCATATGCGATACCTGCCGGCGCCTCTGTCCACAAATACGGCGGCCTGGGCTATGTGGGGTTCGCTGAGGAGGTGCGTGCCCAGGAAGAGCAGCTTGGGTTTGCCTTCGACTATATCGTCGTCTGTACGGTGACTGGTTCAACCCACGGCGGCATGCTCGTCGGGTTCGCCAAGGATGGTCGACAGCGCAACGTGATCGGTATCGATGCCTCCGCCATGCCCGCCAAGACCAAGGCGCAGGTGCTTGGCATCGCCCAAAATACAGCGAAGCTCGTCCACCTCGGAGCGGAAATTGTCGAGGCAGACGTGGTGTTGTTCATGGACTACGCGTACCCGGGTTATGGCGTTCCATCGGAGGAAACCAAAGAGGCAATCCGTTTGTGCGCGCGGCTCGAGGGCATGATTACGGACCCCGTTTACGAGGGCAAATCGATGCAAGGGATGATCGACCTCGTCCAGAGGGGCTTCTTTCCACAGGGATCGAGGGTCCTCTACGCACATCTAGGCGGCGCACCGGCGATCAACGGGTACGGCTACACCTTTCGCAACGGCTGACGTTCGGCAGTCTGCGATTCCGCGGTCGCGCTCGAACGTGGGTAGGTAGCGTCGTTCGAGCGCTTGGCTGGAGAAGTGGAGGCAGCGACGGGCATCCACTAATTGGTACCATTACGTGCTGTCGGTGCTCAACGCCACGCGCATTGAGCGCATGCCGCCGTTGGCAACCGCGAGGCGAATTTTGACTCCGGGGCAAGAATCCACACGCGGCGGTGGCGGCACGAGGACCAAGCCGGCGAGTTCGCGCTTTCGAACTGGCGCCAAACTGCCACTGCTCGAGGGCCGAGGCCAGTCTAATCACAGGCGAGCCGTCCAAGCTCTCAAGAGTGATAGGGCGAAACCCGACAGCGGCAGAAGACATGTCGGGTTCACGACAATCGGCCGCATTTGGCCTCGTGGAGAATTTCAAAGCATTTCCCGCCGCTTACCGGAGCTGAGGGAATTGGCACCTCCGTTGCAGCTTGATGTGCGGCAACACGGTGAGAGCTTCGCTGAAGCAAGCCAGAGGGAGCGATGCCCTCGAGACCGTGTCCGATTTTGACTGGAAAATATTCCGCGACAAAAGAGACGAAAGGTGTGGAATGACTTTGGACACCAAGATGGAACTGCGTATGGGGTCCCCGGCTCCTGCGATCAAAGTGGAGAACTGGCTGCGTGGCGAGCCCCTCACGAACTTTCGGCCCGGCAAGGTCTACCTCGTTGAGTTTTGGGCGACTTGGTGCGGACCATGTGTCGACGCCATGCCCCATTTGATCGAACTGCAGGAGAAATATGAAGGCAGCGGATTTGAGGCGGTCGGAGTTGCCGCCTGCGAACAGGGTCCTACCGCAGACGAGGCGCGGACCAACGTGGATGCCTGGCTGACCGAGGAGTTCCCGAATCTGAATTATCGTATCGGGTTCGATTACATTGGCGAAATGAACAAGCTCTGGATGGATCCCAGCTCTTCGATTGGGATTCCCACCTCGTTCGTGGTCGACCGCGACGGCCACATCGCTTTTATCGGCCACCCGGCGGAACTCGATGACGTTTTGCCGAAAGTCCTTAACGGCAGCTGGCGCAGCAGCTATGAAGCGAAAGCCGCCGATGCAAAGCGCATCGCGCATAACCAACTTGCAGCGCGCGAAATGTCGCTTACCGGGCCGATATACGCCAAACTTGAGCCGGCGATGCAGGCCGAGGATTGGACGGCGGCGCTCTTGGCCATCGAAGAAGGCCTCGCCTTGATGCCAGACTCTTGTGAGTTCCGGCAGATTCATGCGGATCTTCTGCTTCACAAGCTGCGCGACATCAAGACCGGCATGCCGGTCATGCGAGAATTGGTCGAGGACGCGATCGACAAAACGTCCGACGCGGTGTCGTGGATGGCCTTGGCCCTCAACCAACTCTTCGATCCCACGATGGACAATTCCCATCTTCCGCGCGCGGAGCGCTTTGCGATGGGCAACGAGCTCTCGGAACAGATACTGGCACTCAATCCCCCGAACGGCGATGGCCCGTTTAAATACCTCCGGTACCTCCCGGTAGCTCAGTATTATTACGAGAGCGGCAACAAAGATCGCGCAATCGAGTTGATCGAGGTGGCACTGAAATCGGTGGACCGGCTGGGGCCAATTCCGGACCACACCAAACAGTACTATCTTACCCCATTGCTCGAAGCACTGGCCAACTACACGGGTGAGCCTGCCTGTCACGCGGATCTTTGTGTGGCTCCGCAAAAGAAGGCACCCGAAACTCAAAACGAAGTCACTTCCTGAGCAAGAATCGCGAAGGGACTGACAATTGGAATTGAACACTGGCCAATCCGCCCATCGAAGCTCTCTTCGCAGCAAGTATGTCGATGCAGCAGGGCGGCGGCTTGCGGAAGGTTGGATTTCAATTGCGTTGACCACCGGTCGGATCGCGGCGCAGACGATGTGCGCCGCGAATTCGCGCCGCAGGTCTCGCACTCGTGGACATGTCGAGGTCGGCCACGGGGCACTCTTGGGGTTGGCCCGCCCAAGCCATTCGTCGGCCACGCAAGCGGACCCGGAGTGGGCATCGCAGGAAAAGGAAATCGTACCTCGAAGACGAAGACTGAAATGACGAACAACGAAATTCCTCCGGTTGGCCCTGCTGTCAACAATGACGACGAGGCCCTTGCTTCCCCGTTCGTCAAATGCCTCCTGCGGCTCATTCGTACTCAGGATTCCTTCGGCTTATGGGAAGGCCATTCGGATGCCGAGCTGCTGGCCGAGTTCATCATCACCAAGCAACAGCAACGTGCGGTACCCTTTGGCGGCGATCCCGATCCTGACGCGCTGTGGAGGCTCGACATGTTTACACCGCCGTAGCGCTTGCGATCGAGGAGCGCTCCGGCGTGTCGACGTCGCCAATAATTGGAATGAAGCCCCTGCGGGCTTCCAGCGGTTGGGCGTTCTGTCGAGACGTCCACCGGTTCGGCTTCGAGACTTTCCGCAAACTTGCTGAGGCCGGTACGAAACTGGTCGACGATGCGACTGCAGCCATTGAAGCCTAGCCCGAGATGGAGCGCATCAACAAAACCATTGTTCCAGGAAGGATCTATGTCAGACCTAGATAAGATGAGGAAGAAAGTCCGAAAGCTCCAGTTGCGTGCAGCTATTGCCAAGATGGCATTGCAGGACCTTGTCGAGGGTCTGCCGGGCAAGTGGGCCGACATACAGGAAGTCGCCGAGAAAACCCAAGCCGTTTATGCCGAGTTGGATGTTGCCAAGAGAGAACTCGCTTCAATGAAGAATTTAGGATGATGCGCACATTCACCACCCGTGACGGCTCCATTTGGATGCCGTCGTACCTGACCTCCATCGATAGCAAGACCTGCATCGGCTGCTGCCGTTGTTTCAAGGTCTGCTCGCGCGATGTCATGCATCTTCACGGCGTTGATGATGCGGGTGAAATCCTCGGCCCCTGCGATGACGAGGACGACGATTTCGACGGCAAGCTCAATCGCATGATCATGGTTGTCGATGATGCCGGCCGCTGCATAGGCTGCGGAGCCTGCGGCCGCGTCTGCCCCAAGAACTGCCAGACGCATGTT